>JALWPC010000263.1 GCA_026995265.1 Paracoccaceae bacterium | reverse complement strand
TTGATGATCGAAAGCTTTGATTTGATGAAAAAAGTTGTTTTGCATGTGGGGCCGTCAAAGACGGCAAGCACAACGGTGCAGAAATTTTTGTCGGAGTATAAAGGCAGCGCCGAATACCTGTATCCAAACTGGGGTTGGACACGGCCCGATGCTGGCCACCACAACCTTGCCTACCAAATGCGTGGCGACCCGCGCTTTACCCCTGAGCTTGGCGGGTTGGACCGCCTGCAGCAAGACATGGAAACAGGCCGCAGCCTTTTTTTGTCATCCGAGGATTTTCCGATTTATGCGCCTGCGGTGCAAAAGGTAAAAAACCTGACCGACGCGGCGGGCTATGAACTGGAGCTTTTGTTCTTTGTGCGGGACCCGATTGCGCGGCTTAACTCCATGTATACGCAGCAAATAAAAACCTTCGTGGAAAATAGCGTTTTTACGGATTTTGTTATGCGCGCGCGCAAGGAAGACAAGCTGCACCTGCGCAGCGTGGTGCAAGTGCCGCTGGCGAATATTGGCGTAAAGGTGCGGTTTCTGCCCTTTATCGGCCGCAAACTGAACCAGATTTTCGCGGAAATGTGCCAAAGCTATGGCTTTGAGGCCAAGGCCGAGGATTTTCTGCACACCAATCCGGCCCCCTCGCCGGAAGAGATAGCACTTTATCGGCAAATCGGGCATCTGATGGTGAAGTCGGAAGTGAGCCATTGGGAAGCCAGCAACCGGATGCGCAAAAAATACGGGTTTGAGAGCAAGTATTTCGGCTTTGATCAATGGCTGATTGACAAGGTGCGCGAAGATTTGGCCCCCGAATATGAAGACATGGCCGCACTGGGCATACCGGCTGAATATGTGGAGGATCTGGAGGCGAGCTTCTGGACTGCCAAGCCGAAAAACACCAATATTTCCGATCAGGAAAAATTCCGCGATTTCAAAGCGGATATTTGCACCTTTATGTGCCTGTAAACGGGGCGAGCAGAGCTTCCAGCGATGCGGTGAACGCTTGAAAACTGCGCTCGTTTTTCAAAATACTGCGCTGCTTTTTCGCCAGCGTCTGCCCGAGCCTGGCGTTTTTGCGCAGTGTTTTGAGATGGCGGACATAGCCGGAAATATCCTCCGGGTCATCGACGTAAAGCTGCCAACGGTCCCCCAGATATCCGGCAATGCCGCCGATATTCGGGGTCACAATCGGCAGGCCCTGCGCGCCGATTTCCAGCAGGATATTCGGGGTGCCGTCAAATTTCGAGGTATAAAGGAAGGCAAAGCATTCCTTTATCGGCAGCTCGTCAATGTTGAAAAACTCGCCGCCGTGGGTCACGTTTTCGGGCATGTCTTCCCAGATGATCTGGTCATCCCCCATCACCTGGCGGCCATACATGAGAAACTCGGTATCCGGCATTTGCGCGGCAATTTCGGCTACGATTTTCGGGTTTTTCTGGCTGTCAAAGCGGCTGGCCCAAAGCACCTTTTTGCGGGCTTTCGGAAGCGGTTTTGCGGCGGGCAGGCGCTCGACCGGATATTTCAGGGCCTCCGCCTGCGCCGCCGGCAAGGCATAGGTTCTGGCCATTTCGCCCATATACCAGTCATTATCAAACACGAACCGGTCGACCACGTCCATCAGGTCGGGGATGTCGCGGAAGTAGCCGTCATAATTGCCGGCGGGGTGGATATGCGGGCAAAAGGCCGACACGAAAATGGTTTTGCAGGCGGCGCGGATGCGCTTTTTGGTGGCGGGTGCGGTCAGGGCGCTATAGCCGATATAGGCGTGGATGAGCTGCATCACGGGGGGCTGCAAAAGCTCGATGGTCGAGGTCAGCACTTCCATGCGCTCTTCGCGGGCGAGATGGGTATAGGGCTTGCCCATGGTGGCCTCGAAAAGCTGCGGCAGGTTGAGGATGTTAAACCCCTGCGCGGCAAAACGGGCGGTCACATTGGGCTGGTCCGCCAGAATGATCAACGGGTTAAGCCCCAGCGCTTTGGCGGCCAGATAATGCCAACTGCCCACCAACTCGGCGCCGCCGCTTTCAAGCCATGGCAGAACGATGACATAGCCATAATCTTCAGGGAAGGCCGAGCGGATGGCTGCGCGCATCGGCAGAATGCCCAGCGCCTTGGGCTCGGCCCATTCCAGCTTTTGCGACAGCACATTGGAGAGCGGCCCGCCGCCGGGAAAATCGGCAGCATTTTCGGCCACCTGCGCCATGGCATAGGCCGAAAGCGAGGCGCTTTGCTGAAGCTTGTGGCTATGGTCGATAATGCCTTTGTTCAGGGTGTCGGGGCCATAAAGCATGGCGTGATAAACGCCGGATTCCACCACACCCTTGCGCCACCACCAGCCGGTTTCATCCTCCATTTCACTGAAATAGAGCCAGTCTGACCAGTTTTTCGGCTGGTTGTGAACGGGTGGAATGGCGCGGCCCTCATGGGCCCCGTGATCGGCAAAATGGGCTTCAAAGCCCGCATCGTCCCAAATGCCTTTCGCCCAAAGCTCGGTCAGGTCCGGGTAGGCTTGCCAATAGGCGGAAATCTCTTCGGGGGTCATGCCGCGCCTCCTTTTGGCATCGCAATGGCGACGGTTTCATTGCACGCGCTCACCTGTTTGCCGGGTTGTTCGCAATAGGCAAACAGGGCCTCGGCAAGGGCGGCGGGGGATTCGGGGGGCTGCTCGGAAATGCGCTCGCGGGCCAGCACCAGCATCGGGGGGGTTTCGTTGCTCAGGGTTTGGTCATACCAGGATGAAAACACCCATTTCGGTTCCGAGTGGTTGTGCCAGCGGCTGCGGTAAAGCCCGTTTTCCATCAGGGAAAGCGAGATTTGCGGAGCAACCAGCCAGATATGGCTGTTATTGGACAAAAATTCATGCGCCTCTTTATACCAATCCGGTGACACCCATGTGTTGGCGGTCTGATATAGAAAATAGCGGATTTTATTGTGGGTAACGGCAGTGAGCGCCACCTCGGCATCCTGCTCCACGCGGGCATTCAGCCGTTGGGCCACAAGGTGGTGCATGGGCAGGCGATTGCGCTTGCGGGCGCGCGGAGCGGCCAGCATTTCGGCAAGGTCAAAACTTTGCGAGCCGTTGACTTGCCGGAAGCGGTGGCGGGTCATGGCCTCGAATGCTGCGCTCATTTCTTCGGTAAAGCCGGCCAAAGACCAGCTTGTCGCGGCGCTGAGCCGTTTTAGCAGGGCGGGTTGGGCAAACACCCGGTAGGGCTTGCCGCCATGGGCCTCTGCAAGGGCGCTGTTGCGCGCGATATTGTTGAGTGTCGGGGATAGCGGGTCGTGGCGGGTATCGGGCAGGATGCTGATCGTGTGTTCGAAATTTTCCAACAGCACGCGGTGAAACTCGGTGAACAGCTTGTTGAAGATATTCGAGCCGAGGTCGATGAGAATCGCACCGTGATACTGCACAATCGGGCGCATCATCAGACGGTTGTAATACCAGTCCTCTATCTTGAAGAACCGCTCCACATGCTGGGCGCCTATCACCTTGGCCCCGAATCGGCCCATCAGGCCAAAATCGGAGATCACAAGGTCGTCTTCATCCAACACCAGCACCGGTTGGTGGGACTGGTCGTTATAGTCCCGCGCTGCCGAGAGCATTAACTCGATCACCTTATCCCCGGCGCGCAGGGTGCTGCCCGAGGCGAAAATGAAAATTTTCGGACGTTCGTCTATATCGCGCATCATATATTGCGTGGCAGAGGCGACGTTATAGTGCAGGTTGGGCAATTCGGCGCGAAGCTGGCCCGCGGGCACGGCGCGGTAATCGGTGATGATGGATTCAAATTCGCCCTGAATATCGACCTCGTCCCAGAACCATTGTGCAGGCGGGCCATCGCCCTGCACCGGCTCGCCCTTGCGCGTGAGCGTGTCACAGAATGCCAGCGGTTTATCGGCGCGCTCCGCACGGCGAATCTCGATTTCCAGCAGGCTGTCGGGGCTGAAAAGGGGCGACGGGCCGTGGATCATCCCCGGGGTCAGACCAAGGCTGGTGAGGGCGGGCTTGACGCGGTAAAAGCAGATGGTTTCGGGCAGGTAGGAATGGCGGATTTCCTTGTGGATGGTGTGGCAGGACCATGTCCAGTCTTCATTGCCGATGCCGGTGAACTTGTTGTTATAAGGCATCGGAATTTCTTCAAACAGTTTGCGGTTCAGCACGCATTTGTTGGAGTAATACCACTCGGAGGCCAGAAAGAGCGGGTGGAAGCGGGTGTCCCACGAGTCGATCATCTGGCGGATGTTTTGCTCGTTGCCAAAGCGGGAAAACAGCGCGGTGTGGTAAACCGTGCGCTCGTCTATCTCGCCACGCGCTGCCATTTCGAAGAACCGCAAATACCAGTTGGAGGAAAACAGGTCATCGCCATCATGCAGGAACACCCAGTCATGCGCGGCCTCGGCAATGCCAAACTCGCGCGAGGCGCCAAGGTCGGCATAGGTAACCGGAATAATCCGGTCTATCAACTCGCCAAACCCTTCGGCGATAGCCATGGTTTCGGCATTGGCATTGTCGGCAATCACCAACACTTCCAGCGTGTATCCGGCCTCGACCGCGCGCTTTTTGGCAAGGGCGAGCGAGCGCAAAGTGGGCACAAGCAAAGCGCCTTCACGGTGGATGTTGATAATTGCTGAAGCTTCAGGCAAGGTGCGGGCTTTCGTTACAAGGCATGCGCGTTAAATTGGCCAATTATCCGCGCAGTTGCAATCCTTTTATGCCGCAAAGGTGTTTATCCGGTTTACCGGCCGCCCGAAGGGGCCGGTGCCTACTTGGCCAAAAAGGAATAGCCGTAAGGGGTGATCGATATAGAGATCGTGGTGTCAGCATCGGCATCGGAAATGCCAAAGCGGATCGGGATAACGTCAATAAATTTCAGCGTTGGCAGGGCATAGCCGGCGGTCAGAAAATAGCTGCCGATATGGGCCGTGACCTCATAATAGCCGCTCAGGTCGCCATTGGCATCTTCGGCAATAACACTAATATCGCCGTTCAAATCACTCACCATTTCGGCAATGGTTTGCCAGTTTCCGTCATGGATCTTCTGCACTTCTACATCCACATTCGGGATTGCGACGCCGCGGGTTGCATCAAAAAAGGTGAGGGTAAGTTTGGCCATCGGGAAACTTTCAAAAAGGGCTTAAACGAGGTTTAGACGTTTGATTTCTGTTGCGAAATCGGCGGAGTAGCTGTTGGGCGTAATGGCCATGCGCAAAGTGATGTTGCTTTGCGCCGATTCCACACCAAAGCGCAGCGGCACAATATCAACCATCTTGAATTGCGGCAGGTCACGGCCGGTCTGGTCAAAATACGCGCCTAAAAATACAAGGATTTCGAAATAGCCGCCGTCTTTGATGTCATCCGGCTCCACCAGAACCGCATGGCCCTTTTCATTGGTTTTGGCCTCTGCGAGGTCGTGCCATTCATCGTCTATAACTTTGCGAACCTGAACGCTGACATCCTCAGCCATTTTACCGGATGCCGTGTCCATTATTTCAATTGACAGCGTTGCCATTACCATTCGCCCCTGTTCAGAAAATCTTTCCGACCTGTAAAAGAGCACATTCATAAATTCAAGAGACGATATGCGGGATTGGTTTGCAAAGGCCCATTCTAGGACCTAAGTTTAGAGCGTTACATGCCGCACGTGCAATCAAGGGTGATTGCGTTTTCAGGGGGTAGTCTTAAAGTAGTGCCTGTTCCGGTATGCGGGCAGATGGAGGCAGCCAAAATGGGGCAACAGAATATGATTCGCGTGCTGGCCAGCGAAGGGATTTGCCCCGACGGTGTCGAGGTGATTGCGCTGGCGCCGTGGCTCGGGGCTGACGAGATTGTCTGGGAGGGGGCCTTGCCCCTGTGTGCGCTGGTAAGTGATGCTGATATGCCCGCCTTTGAAAAAAGCGCGTTGGCGCGGTTTTTGCGCGGGGCCGGGGTGCCGGTTTCCGACCGTCTGGAAACGGTTTTGGGCGCGGCGGTGCTGGCGGAAAAACAGGCGGCGGCAGCGTTGCGGGCCGAGCAGGCGGCCTTGCGGCAGGACTATATGCGGCTGCAACAGAGCTTTGCCGAGACCGAGGATTTTCTGAATGCGGCTTTTGCCCCGACTTTCACCTGCGCGCGGGCGTGGGAGCCCGCCGGGGGCGAGGTTTCCGGCGCGGTAGAGCAGCGGTTGCCCACCGGCTCCATCGGGCTGGTGGCGGTGGACATCTGGGCCAAGGGTAAAGGGCAGGGCCGCTTGTGCTTTGGCCGCCTCACGGGGCCGGATTTTGGCGAGGAGATCGCGCTTGAATCCGGGGGCGAAGGCTGGGTGCGGGCGATGCTGCCCAAGCCGCTCGCGGGGCTGGCCGAGGATGTGGTGATCCGCGTTGAGGCCGATTTTGCGCTGGGGCTGAGCCTGCCGATTCCGCTGGAATATATGCACGCCACGGGGGCCGATGCCCCTTTGGCTATGCGCATTTGGAAGGGCCTGCCGGGCTGCCGGATTCCGGACATGGAGCCACGCGGCACCCGCTATGTGCTGCCTGCCTCGAGCCTGCCCGCGCCAGAGGTGCAGGGCGGCACCGCCAGGCTGATGAGCGGGCGCGATGCGTGGTCGCTCCACCCCGGCCATGACGGCAAAATGGATTTTGTCTTTCGCGGCATAGAGGTGCCAAGCGCCGCCAATATCGCGGCCTACACCCAGAATTTCGGCCCCGAACCGGTGACGCTGTCACTGGCTGATAACGCCGAAGAGGTGGCGCGGCGCAATATGCTGCCGCCCGAATCCCATGTGCAAATTGACATGTTCGTCACCGCGGCGGGCACGGTGGACCTGCATTTCAAACTGCGCGCGGCCTCGCCTTTGGTCAGTGTGTTTTTGCGGGGGGTCGAGATTATCCCCATGGCGGAATAGCCGATGATCGCGGTTGTCATCCCCGTTTGGCACCACCCTGTGCTGGTCGATGAGGCGGTGCTTTCCTGCCTTGCGCAGGCGGGCGGACCAGAGGCCGAGATCATTCTGGTGAATGACGGCTGCGACCTGTCGCAAACCCGCGCCAGCCTGGAGGGCTGGGCGGCGGCGCATTCCAACATCACCCTCCTGACCCAGCCCAACAAGGGCCTGAGTGCGGCCCGCAATACCGGCATTGAACAGGCGCTGAAAAACCCCGCTTGCAAGGGCGTGTTCTTTCTGGACGCCGACAACATGCTGGACCCGCACGCCTTTCAGCTTTTTGAAAAGCTGCTGAAAACGGAGCCGGATTACGGCTGGTTTTACCCGCAGGTGGATATGTTCGGCATGGAGGTGAACTATTCCAACGGCAATTCGTGGGCGCTTTCGCGGCTGGCCTCGATCAACTGTTCGGATGCGGGCAGCCTTGTGCGCCGCGAGGTGTTCGAGCAAGGCCTGCGCTTTGATACCGATTTCAAACAGGGGTTTGAGGATTGGGATTTCTGGCTCGGGGCGGTGAAGCTCGGCTTTATCGGTTACCCCGTGATCGAGAGCTTTTTTCGCTACCGCAAGCGCCCCGAAAGCATGGTGACGGGGGCCAACCGCAAGGATGTGCTGCTGCGCGGCCAGCTTCGCGCCAAGCACGCATGGCTTTATGGCAGCAACCGCCTGCCCGATGCGTGGAACGAAGAGTATCCGCGCTTTTGCATCGTCACTACCGATGGCCGCATCCGCATCGGTTCGCACCCGTTGAGGGCGCGGACGGTCAGCACCGAAGACTTCGTCGCCGAGGTTTTCCACCAGCGCGCCAACCCCGCCGAAAGCCGCTTTCCGCCCACGCTGGTGTTTTGCGCGCCAGAAGTGTTGGAAGGGCTGGCCGAGGCCAAAATCCTCGACAGCACATTCTACCAGATCGAGGGCGCGCTGCGCCACGCCCCGATGGCGGTGGTGGACATATCGGATGGCCCCCGCTCTATCCGCGCCCATGGCAAGGTGGTTGACGAGGGCAACCGCCTGCTGGAAGCCGATATGATTGCGCTTTCCATGCACCACCTCAACGCGGCGCTGGACAAGGAAGACATGGCGCCGATTATCAGCTATCTGATCGAGGGCGCAACGGTGCTGCCGCTGGAGGTGAGTTATGCCAACCCCGCAAAAGGCGGCGCACCGCTGGAGGCCCTGATGGAGGCGGTGGGCGCGCTGCTGGTTTCTCCCATGGCTTCGGTTGATTTTCGGCAATATGCCAACTGGCGCAGCCCGGTTTTTGCCCCCATCGGCAAGGATGTGGCCACCTGCAATGCCGGCGGGCGGCCCGCGCTGGCCCCGCTCGGGCGGGGGCCGCATGTGGGCTTTGCCATTCAGGTGTTCCGGTTCGGTGGGGTGGAAAAATGCCTCGTGGCGCTGGCAGGGGCCTTGCAGGCGCAGGGCGTCACTTGCCACCTGTTTATCTACGGGGTCGATGATATTGACGCTGCCGAGTGGATGTTTGAGCCTTTCGAGAAGGTCTGGATTTTGAAAAATTCAGCCCTGCGCGAATGGGGCGGCAACCGCTATATGGGCACCAATGATGCTGAGCATCCCGGCGAAATGCTGATGGGCGATATGCTCGGCCCGCTCACACAAATGAACGTGGTGGTGAATTGCGGCGCGGGGGTGTTGAACCACGAGCTCACCGCCCTGCGCCCGCGCGGCATCAGGCTCTGTGCATGGGAGCATATCACCGATAGCACGCCCTATGGCCGCAGCCGGGGCACGCCCTATATTACGCTGGGCTATGAGGGGCTGTTTGACCGCATCATCACCTGCTCACAGCGCCTCGCCACCCGCCTGGGCGCGCTTGGTGTGCCCGAACACAAGCTTCTGCCCCTGCCCAACGGTCCGGGTTATGAGGGGGCGGCGGTGCAGCGCCCCGCACGCAAGGGTAAGCTGCGCATCGGCTTTCTGGGTCGTTTTGACCCGCAAAAACAGGTGGAGCGCTTTGTGGAGGTGGCCGAGGCCCTGCGGAAGGGCTTCGAGTTTGTGCTCTGCGGCGGCGAAGTGTTCGGCAAGCCCGTGCGCCTGCCGGATTGGCTTTCGCCGCAGCCCCCCATCCATTCCCGCAAGGGGCTGGATGATTTCTATGCCTCGATAGATGTGCTTTTGATACCCTCCCGCGATGAAGGCCTGCCGCTTACCATTCTGGAAGCCCAAAGGGCGGGCGTGGTGGTGCTGGCTTCGAATGTGGGGGCCGTGTCAGAGGCGGTTGTGGACGGAGAATCGGGGGTCTTGCTCGACCCTTCGAACGTAGTGCCCGCCGCCATTGCCGCCCTTCAGGCCCTCGATAAAGACCGCGCCCTGCTCGCCCGCATGGCCAGGAATGCCGCCGGAAAGCCCGACCGCTGGCAGCAAAATGCCGCGGCCTTTATCGAATCCCTGCTTTAGCTCATTTCCCCGCTTGCATCACCCGCCCACACGCGCTATCCAACCGCTGCACTAAAGGGGTTTAGCTCAGTTGGTAGAGCGACGGTCTCCAAAACCGTAGGTCAAGAGTTCGAGTCTCTTAGCCCCTGCCAGTGCACTCCAACACGCATTTAGCACCCCTGCCAAATAGCAAGGGTGCTTTCGTTTAGCTCTGATCACTGGCCTCGTATTGCCAGCTTGAGTCGGCGTTATTGCGCCGCTTCAGCCAGCCGAACCAGACGGATGAACTCGGCACGGTAGCCGAACCGGTCCTCGCCTTTTCCCTGCTGCGCGAGGCGCAGAACATCGTCAAACCCCCAGTCGCCCAGTCGAGTGTCGCCGCGCAAAAGCTGGCCAAAGCTGGCCACGGCGGTGGAGAAAAGCACGTCCTGGCTCACCTGATCCTCAGGCGCATTCGCGACCGGGGTGGTGATCAGGTTCGAGGTGCTTTCCCCGGGGAGCTTGTAGCGCAGTTTTAGAAATGCCAACTCGCCGTTGCTCTCTGGCAGGGGCCGGGCCTCGCCATAGCGCAGCGGATCGACGCTCACCGCCGGGGAGCCAACGGGGGTGATCTCGTAAAGCGCCGTTACCTGCGTGCCCGCGCCAATATCGCCCGCATCCACCCGGTCATTGTTGAAATCCTCGCGGTTGAGCGCGCGGGTTTCATAGCCGATCAGGCGGTATTCGGCCACCTCGGCAGGGTTGAACTCCACCTGGATTTTCACATCCTGCGCGATGGTGAACAGCGCACCGCCGATCTGGTCCACCAGCACCTTTTGGGCTTCGGCGAGGGTGTCGATATAGGCCGCCGTGCCGTTGCCGTTTTGGGCGAGGGTCTGCATCAGAGCGTCGTTATAATTGCCCTGCCCAAAGCCCAGAATGGACAGGTAAACGCCGGTTTCCCGCTTGGCCTCGATGAAGTTCTGCATCTCCTCGGGGCTGGACATGCCAACGTTGAAATCACCATCAGTGGCAAGGATCACCCGCGCGGTCTCGCCCTCTTCCATCATGCTTTCCGCCAGCCCGTAAGCCTGCTCCAGCCCCGCCTGCCCAGCGGTGGAACCACCGGCGGAAAGATGGGTAAGGGCGTCCAGAATTGTGCGGGAGTCGCTGGCCGGGGTTGGTGCCAAAGCCACCCCTGCCGACCCGGCATAGGTGACAATCGCCACGCTGTCCTCTTCGGTCAGCGTGCTCAGAAGCAGCCGGAAAGACTGGATCAGCAGCGGCAGTTTGTCCGGCGCGTTCATCGAGCCCGAGGTGTCGATCAGGAACACAAGGTTCACCGGCGGGCGCTCCGCGAGCGGAATTTCATAGCCCTGAATGCCGATATGCAGCAAAAGCGTGTCGGGGTTCCACGGGGTGTGCAGCAAGGTGGTTTGCGGGGCAAAGGGCTGCGCGGCGGTCTCCGGGCTGGCGTAGTTATAGTCAAAATAATTGATCAACTCCTCGGTGCGCACCGAATCCGGGTCGGGCAGATGCCCGTTCAGCAGGCTGCGGCGCATGACGGCGTAACTCGCCGTGTCCACATCAATCGAGAAGGTAGATACCGGCTCGTCTTTGGCCACCTTGATTGCGCTCACCGCCTCGCCTGCGAATTGGTCGCGGTTCTCAGGGGCTGGTTGCACGAACCCGTCCGCCGCCATGGGCTGCATTTCGGCGGCGGGGGCTCCGGCGGCCAGCAAACTGCGACCTTGCGCAGGAGCGGGGGCCGGTGCCATCAGGCTGGCAACAGGCGGCGCGTTCACAGTGGGGCTGTCTTTCAGAGCTTGGGCGATGGCCATTGCGGGGGGCGGTGGTGCCGCGACCTCCGGCTCGGGGCGTGGCACATAGCCCATTTCGCTATCGGCCGGACCAAGGCTGCCCTGCGTGGGGGCGTTGGCGGTCGGGTCAAACGGCGCGGGGCCGGAGAGGTCCGCGTTTTGGGTGATAACAATCGCCAGGGCAATGGTGGCAAAGCTGGCGCCGCCCAGCATCAGGCCGCGGGGGGATAATTTCTCAAACATGCGTCTCACTCCTTCCATAAATCCGGCCCCGTTCAGGGGGCGGTCATGGGTAAGACGCTCGGGCTTTGCCGATCCTTGGAAAGTTTCCGCATTTTTTTCAAAAGCCGCCATACCGGCCTGCAAAGCGGCCATTTTGGCCTCGGGGCGGGGCGGGGGCACATCCTCCTGCAGGAGGGCCGCCAGCTTGTCCAGCTCGTCACTCATTCCAGCATCTCCTCAGCTTTTGCCATGCGGCGGAGTTCCTTTTTCACTTCGTTCATGCGCCAGCTTACCGAGCCTTCCTTGAGGCCCAGCACCTTGCCCGCCTCCTTGTGGGTCATCTCTTCCCCCAGCACCAGCGCCACGGTTTCCCGCAGCTCGGGCGAGAGCCGCCCCATGGCGCGGGCAAGCCAGCTCAGGCTTTCCTGTTTCTCGGTGGCTGCCGCCCGCTGCATCATCTCGACATCCCCCCAGCCCTCGGCGGCGCGGGCATGGGCGCCGCGCTTGCGCATCAGGTCCCGGCCCGCATTGACCACCACGCGATAAAGCCAGCTCTCAAACTTTCCGCCCGCGCGAAAACTCGCCATCTTTCGCGGCAAGGCCGCACATACCTCCTGCACTAAATCCTCCGCATCCGCCTGCTGCCCGAGGGTGCGGTAGGCCACCCGATACATCAGGTCATAGTGGCGCTCCAAGAGCGCGCGAAACGCCTCCGCGCTGCCCGCCGTCGCCTCGGCTGCCAGATTTTCGCTGCTCTTTTCCATTTGCCCTATTGGTGTGACGCATCTGCTTTCACAATCCTTGGCAGAAAAATGGAAAAAGGGAAAGGGGTGGCGTCGGTTTGGAGCGGTCTTCGACCGAGAAACCCCCAATCATCATCATATTCGAATAGATATTAACCTAGGTTAGTAGTTATGCGAATATGATATAAGACTATGTAATCAAATATTTATTCACTATGACTCCCGTAAGTCATCGGCCATTTCCGACGCGTGCCACAGTTTTTCTACGCGACTCGGTCACAATAAACTGAACGATAGTTCAATTATTATCTTGCCTCGCCAAATTTTCTTGATAGTCTATTCCGAACAGACAGGCACAAGCCTGCGAATTTTACCGGGCAGGGGCCCGGCAAGGGAGGAGATGGCATGAGCGCACCCGTTCTGCCCGATGGTTTGGATACGTTTCCAAAGCTGCTGGCGAGGAATGCCAAGCAATGGGCCACGGTGCCCGCCTATCGTGAGAAGGAATACGGTATCTGGCAAAGCTGGAACTGGGCCGAGGTGCTGGAGGAGGTGAACGCGCTGGCCATGGGCTATGTGGCGCTGGGCCTGAACGAGGGTGACCACGTCGCCATTATCGGCCGCAATCGCCCCTATCTTTACTGGGCCATGCTGGCGGCGCAGGCGGCCGGGGCCATTCCCGTGCCGCTTTATCAGGACGCCAACGCCCAGGAAATGGCCTATGTGCTGGCCCATTGCGGTGCGCGTTTTGTTGTGGCGGAAGATCAGGAGCAGGTGGACAAGGTTCTGGAAATTCAGGACAATTTGCCGAATGTCGAGCAGATCATTTATTATGACAAGCGCGGGATGCGCAAATATGACCACACCCAACTCACCGCTTATGAGGACGTGCAGGCCGAGGGCCGCACGGGGCATTCCAGGCTGGCGCCAGTGCTGAAAGAGCGCCAAGCAAAATTAGATGAAAACGCCACCTGCGTGATGCTCTACACCTCCGGCACCACCGGAAAGCCCAAGGGCGTGGTGCTCTCCAACACCAATATCATCGCCTCTGCCAAGGCCAGCTCGGAGTTTGACAACCTCAACGCGGGCGATTCGGTGCTG
This sequence comes from Paracoccaceae bacterium, assembly GCA_026995265.1. Taxonomy (GTDB): domain Bacteria; phylum Pseudomonadota; class Alphaproteobacteria; order Rhodobacterales; family Rhodobacteraceae; genus UBA3077. Next base: position 7,917 of record JALWPC010000263.1, on the reverse strand, counting down.
GCCTATTTGCCCATGGCCTGGGTGGGGGATTTCATCTTTTCCATCGGTCAGGCCTGCTGGACGGGCTTTTGCGTGGCCTGCCCCGAAAGCCCCGACACCATGCAGGCGGACCTGCGCGAGATCGGCCCGAGCTACTTCTTTGCCCCGCCGCGATTTTTTGAGGGGCTGCTCACCAATGTGATGATCCGCATTGAGGATGCCAGCCCGATGAAGAAGCGGCTGTTTCACAAATACATGGCCCACGCCAAAAAGGTGGGGCCCGCGCTGCTCGATGGCAAACCCGTGAGCTTTGGCGACAGGCTGAAATACTGGATTGGTGACAAGCTCATCTATGGCCCGCTGAAAAACACCCTCGGGCTTTCGCGGGTGCGGGTGGGCTATACGGCGGGTGAGGCGATCGGCCCCGAGATTTTCGAGTTTTACCGCTCGCTGGGCATCAACCTCAAGCAGCTTTACGGCCAGACGGAAGCCAGCGTGTTCATCACCCAGCAACCCGATGGCGAAGTGCGGGCCGACACGGTGGGCGTGCCGTCCCCCGGGGTGGAGCTTAAAATCGCCGATAATGGCGAGGTGTTTTACCGCTCCGCTGGCACTTTTGTGGAGTATTACAAAAACCCCGAGAGTACCGCCAGCACCAAAGACCCCGAGGGCTGGGTGGCCACGGGGGATGCGGGCTTTATTGAGGAAAGCTCGGGGCATCTGCGCATTATCGACCGCGCCAAGGATGTGGGCAAAATGGCCGACGGTTCCATGTTTGCCCCCAAGTTTGTAGAGAACAAGCTGAAGTTTTACCCCGACATTCTGGAAGCCGTGGTGTTTGGCGCGGGACGGGAAAACTGCGTGGCCTTCATCAATATCGACCTTGGCGCGGTGGGCAACTGGGCCGAGCGCAACAACATTGCCTATGCCTCTTATCAGGAGCTGGCGGGGCATCCGCAAGTGCTGGACACCATCCAGAACCATATTGAAGAGGTCAATAAATCGGTGGCGGCGGACGAGATGCTTTCGGGCTGCCAAATTCACCGCTTTCTGGTGCTGCACAAGGAGCTGGACCCCGACGACGGCGAAATGACCCGCACCCGCAAAGTGCGCCGCAAGCTGGTGGGCGAGAAATTCGATGATCTGGTTCAGGCGCTTTATGACGGGGCCAAAACCATCAGCACCGAAACCGAAGTGACCTATGAAGACGGCCGCAAGGGCAGCATCAAAGCCACGCTGGAATTGCGCGATGTGGCGGTGGTGCCGGTAACTAAAGAGGTGGCCGCATGAGCGACTCTTACGTAACCCCGGATGGGCGCACCATCGGTGGCAAAGTGCTGGAAATGCGCAATATTACCCTGCGCTTTGGCGGCGTGGTGGCGATCAAGGACATTTCCTTTGACATTCGCGAGGGCGAAATCAGGGCGATTATCGGGCCGAACGGCGCGGGGAAATCCTCGATGCTCAACGTCATCAACGGGTTTTACCACCCGCAGGAGGGGGAAATCTGGTTCCACGGCGAAAAGCGCAAGCCCATGAAGCCCTACCAGATTGCCAAGCAGGGCATTGCCCGCACCTTCCAGAATATCGCCCTGTTCAAGGGCATGTCGACGCTCGACAACATCATGACCGGCCGTTTTAACCAGATGAAAACCAATATGGCGCTGCAAATGCTCTGGAAAGGCCCAGCCGAGCGCGAGGAAGTGGCCAATCGCGAGATTGTCGAGCGGGTGATTGATTTTCTGGAAATCCAAGCCATTCGCAAAACCCCCGTCGGCGCGCTGCCCTATGGTTTGCAAAAGCGGGTGGAGCTGGGGCGGGCCCTGGCCGCGCAGCCCAAGCTGCTGCTGCTCGATGAGCCCATGGCAGGCATGAATGTGGAGGAAAAAGAGGATATGAGCCGCTTTATCCTTGATGTGAACGACGAATTCGGCACCACCATTGCCCTGATCGAGCATGATATGGGCGTGGTGATGGACATCTCCGACCGCGTGGTGGTGATGGATTACGGCAAAAAAATCGGCGACGGCACGCCGGACGAGGTGCGCAACAATCAAGCGGTGATTGATGCGTATCTTGGTGTGGATCACGGGTAGGGGAACGCTATGATGGACCAATTTCTATATGGCACCGAGGCCGCGATCAACGGGCTGATGACGGGGGTTATGTATTCCCTCGTCGCGCTCGGCTTTGTGCTGATCTTCAAGGCCTCGGGCATTTTCAACTATGCCCAAGGCGTTATGGCTCTGTTTGGGGCGCTCACCTTGGTTGGCATTCAGGAAGGGCAAGTGCCCTTTGCGGGGCTGATCAACGCGATATTCGGCACCAATATCCAGAAATTCGGCTGGGAGCTTCCGGCGGTTGCCGCGATCATCCTGACCATCGGTGTGATGATCCTGTTTGCGTGGCTGGTGGAGCGATTGCTGCTCAAGCACCTTGTCAACCAGGAGCCGATCATCCTGTTTATGGCCACCATTGGGCTGGCTTACTTCATGGAAGGGGTGGGGGATTTGATGTGGGGGTCAGACATCAAAACCCTCAACCTTGGCCTGACCCAGGGCCTGAATGAGACCATCGACGCCGCCACCTATGACTGGTTCGGCTACGGGTTTTATATTGATAACCTCGATATCACCGCCGCCATTATCGCCATTATCCTTGTGGTCGCACTGACCATCTTCAGCCAATACTCCACCACAGGCCGCGCCCTGCGCGCCGTGGCGGATGACCATCAGGCGGCGCTCTCGGTGGGCATCAGCCTGCGTTTTATCTGGGTGGTGGTCTGGGCGATTGCCGGCTTTATCGCGCTGGTGGCCGGGGTCATGTGGGGGGCCAAATCCGGCGTGCAATTCTCGCTCTCACTGATCACGCTCAAGGCGCTGCCTGTGCTGATGCTCGGCGGATTCACCTCCATTCCCGGGGCGATTATCGGCGGCATGATCATTGGTGTGGGGGAAAAACTGTTCGAGTTTATCGTTAGCTCCAGTTGGTTCGGAGACTTTTTCGGCTTCACGATGAACGCCACCGAGAACTGGTTTGCCTATGTGCTGGCCCTTATCTTCCTCGTTTTCCGGCCCCAAGGGCTGTTTGGCGACAAAATTATCGAGCGGGTGTAAGCAAATGGTTGCAATATTGCAGAATCCCGCCATACTCCCCTCAGGAGACAAGGAGCCGGAGAACACGGCCCGCCTCCTCAAGAGAATTGGGAGTGAAATACATGAAGTTTTGTGCTGTCGGGGCCGTCGTTGGCTTTACCGGGTTTTTCATATTCGGCTTTCTGGCGTTCTTCGCCGGGCAGGATATAGGGGCCATACAAATGGTCGATATAGCGCTATCGCTGGCCTGCCTCGTGCTGGGCATATTTGCGTGGCGCAAAATCAACAAAGGCTTGTGCGACACGCCTTTCGGGCGGGGCTGACATCACGGCTTCCCCTGCAATTTTTCAACGGGGAGGCCTGAGCATGTTTTACCGCGAAGCTGGCGACTATAAAACGACCTATGCCGAGGATAGCCAGACCTTTCCGCTGAAGCTGGACCGCTATGCCTATTACACATTGCTGGCGGTGGCGTTTCTGGTGGTGCCCTTTGTGATCAATGATTACTGGGCAAGCGCGGTGCTGATCCCGTTCCTGATCTGGTCCATTGCCTCGCTGGGGCTGAATATCCTCACCGGATATTGCGGGCAGGTGAGCCTTGGCACGGGGGGCTTTATGGCCGTAGGGGCCTATGCCGCCTATAAGCTGATGACCTCGTTTCCCGACCTCAACATCATGATCATCGTGCTGCTCTCGGGCGCGATCACCGCCGCGGTGGGCGTGCTGTTTGGCCTGCCGAGCCTGCGCATCAAGGGGTTTTATCTGGCAGTGGCCACGCTGGCGGCGCAATTTTTCCTTGTCTGGCTGTTCAATAAATTCGAGTGGTTCTATAACTACTCCGCCTCGGGGCAAATCTCGGCCCCGACCCGGGAGATGTTCGGCTATGAGGTCACCGGCCCTTCAGCCAGCGCCCCGGCGAAATATATGTTCTGCCTTGTGCTGGTTCTGGGCCTTGCATGGGTGGCGCGCAACCTCACCCGCGGGCGCATCGGCCGCTCGTGGATGGCCATTCGCGACATGGACATTGCCGCCGAAATCATCGGGGTGAACCCGCTCAAAACCAAGCTCACCGCCTTTGCCGTCAGCTCGTTTTTTATCGGGGTGGCGGGGGCGCTGTTTTTTGCGGTTTACCTTGGCGCGGTCGAGGTGGGCGAGGCGTTCGGCATCCAGAAATCATTCCTCGTGCTGTTCATGATCATCATCGGCGGGCTGGGCTCCATATTGGGCAGCTTCATCGGTGCGGCCTTTCTGGTGCTGCTGCCGGTCTTGCTGAAAAACATTATGGCAGGCGCGCTGGGCTGGCCCATCGACCTTGCCGCCCATATCGAGCTGGTGATCATCGGCTTCCTGATCATGCTGACGCTGGTGCTGGAACCCCACGGCGTGGCCCAGCTTTGGCGGGTTGCCAAGCAGAAACTTCGCTTATGGCCATTCCCGCACTAGGGGCTGGCTTTCCAACGCTACCGGAAAACCGGAGCTTAAACCAATGTCAAACCTAAGGGAGGAACGACATGAAACTGAAGAAACTGGCAGCGCTTGCTGTCGCGGGCGCAATGCTCGCAAGCCCGGTGATGGCCGAGCTGGTATTCCCCAGCCTGAGCTACCGCACCGGCCCCTATGCCGCCAACGGCACCCCCGTTGCCGATGGCTTTGCCGATTACATGACCCTGCTCAATGAACGCGATGGCGGTATTGGCGGGGTGATGACCAAGGTGGTTGAGTGCGAAACCGGCTACTCTACCGAAAAAGGCGTGGAGTGCTACGAAAGCACCAAGGGCCTGGGCGCGCTGATTTATGAACCGCTCTCCACCGGCATCACCTATCAGCTTATCCCGAAAGCCACGGCGGATGATATTCCGATTCTGACCACCGGCTACGGGCGCACATCGGCGGCCAACGGCAATGTGTTCAGCCATGTGTTCAACTTCCCCGCCAACTACTGGACGGGCGCTTCGGTGGCGGTGAACTACCTGCTCTCTGAAAACGGCGGCTCGCTGGAAGGCAAGAAAATTGCGCTGGTTTACCACAACTCCGCCTATGGCAAAGAGCCGATCCGCACCCTTCAGGCGCTGGCCGAAAAGCACGGCTTCAGCCTGACCCTGCTGCCGGTTGACCATCCGGGCCAGGAGCAGAAATCCCAATGGCTGCAAATCCGGCGCGAGCGCCCCGATTATGTGCTGATGTGGGGCTGGGGCGTGATGAACCAGGTGGCCATTCAGGAAGCGGCCAATATCCACTTCCCGATGGATCATTTCATCGGCATCTGGTGGTCCGGCTCTGAAAACGACGTGATCCCTGCCGGCATGGCGGCTGACGGCTACAAGGCGCTGACCTTCCACGCCGTGGGCACCGACTTCCCCGTTTTTGCCGACATCCAGAAATATGTCGTCGATGCGGGCCTTGCTGCCGGTGATGGCTCCAATGTGGGCACGGTGCTTTATAACCGTGGCATGTATGGCGCAATGCTGGCCGCCGAAGCGGTGAAAGTGGCGCAGCGCATGAATGGCGTGGCCGACATCACCGCCGGCATGATGCGCGACGGGCTGGAGAACCTGGTGATTTCGGACGAAACCATGGAGCCGATCGGCTTCAAGGGCTTTGCTCCGAACTTCACCGTATCCTGCCAGAACCACGGTGGCCCGGGCCTCGGGGCCGTGCAGCAGTGGCACGCCGACAGCAAGACATGGGAAATGGTCACCGACTTCATCGAGCCGGATATGAGCGTGATCCAGCCGCTGATCGACGAAGACTCGGCTGCCTATGCGGCGGAAAACAACATTGCACCGCAGTGTAACTAAGCAAATCCCCCGCTCCGGTGTTTCATCGGGGCGGGCCTTATTCTCAAAGGAAATCCGATGCTAGATGATGTTGAAAACCGCGAGGCCCTCTTGGAGGTCAACAATATCGAGGTGATTTACAATCACGTGATTTTGGTGCTGAAAGGCGTGAGCCTGTCTGTCCCCAAGGGGGGCATTACGGCGCTGCTGGGCGGCAATGGCGCGGGCAAAACCACCACATTGAAAGCGATTTCCAACCTGCTACGCGGCGAGCGCGGCGAGGTGACCAAGGGCAGCATCACCTATCGCGGCCAGCCGATTGACAGCCTCAATCCGGCGGCCTTGGTGAAATCAGGCGTGATTCAGGTGATGGAGGGCCGGCATTGCTTCGAGCATCTCACCGTGGAAGAAAACCTGATGACAGGCGCTTATACGCGCACCGATGGCAAACCCGCTGTGAAGAAAAGCCTTGAGCTGGTCTATGACTATTTCCCGCGCCTGAAAGAGCGGCGCAAATCGCAGGCGGGCTATACCTCGGGCGGCGAGCAGCAAATGGTCGCCATTGGCCGGGCCCTGATGAGCAACCCTGAAACCGTGCTTCTGGATGAGCCAAGCATGGGCCTTGCCCCGCAATTGGTGGAAGAGATTTTCGGCATTGTGAAGGATTTGAACCAGAAAGAGGGCGTGAGCTTCCTGCTGGCCGAGCAAAACACCAATGTCGCCCTGCGCTATTCGGACTATGGCTATATTCTCGAATCCGGCCGCGTGGTGATGGACGGGGCCTCGGCGGAACTGCGCGAAAACCCCGACGTGAAGGAGTTTTACCTCGGCATGTCCGATGAGGGCCGCAAAAGCTTCCGCGACGTGCGCTCTTACCGCCGCCGCAAAAGGTGGCTGAGCTGATGGGGTTTTTTGACCGTTTAGAGACCCGCTCGGCGGATGAACGGGCCGCCAGCCAACTGGCCGCGCTCAATGCCCTGCTGCCCGAACCACTGCCCGCGCTGGAAGGGCTCGCCGGCCTGCCGGTGCTGCGCAAATCCGATCTGGTGGCGCGGCAAAAGGCCGAGCCGCCGCTGGGGGGGGTCCCGACCGCCAATATCACCCACTATTTCCAATCCCCCGGCCCGATTTATGAGCCGGGGCGGATGGGGGCCGACTGGTGGCGGCTCGGGCGGTTTCTTCATGCCGCCGGTATCGGTGCGCGTGACGTAGTGCAAAACTGCTTTGCCTACCACCTCACCCCTGCGGGCATGATGTTTGAAAGCGCCGCCCAAGCCGTGGGGGCCAGGGTGCTGCCTGCGGGCACGGGGCAGACCGAGCTTCAGGTGGAAGCGGCGGCGCACCTTCGCTGCACCGCCTATGCGGGCACGCCCGATTACCTGAAAATCATCCTTGATAAGGCCGAGGAGATGGGCCGCGCGCTGCACTTCACCCGCGCGGCGGTGGGCGGCGGGGCGCTGTTCCCGAGCCTGCGGGCCGAATATGCCGAGCGTGGCATCCAGTGCCTGCAATGCTATGCCACCGCCGACCTTGGCAATATCGCCTATGAGAGCGAGGCCATGGAAGGCATGATCGTTGACGAGGGCGTGATTGTAGAAATCGTCACCCCCGGCACCGGCAATCCGGTGGCCGAGGGCGAGGTGGGCGAGGTGGTTGTCACCGCGCTTAACCCCGATTACCCGCTGATCCGCTTCGCCACGGGGGACCTTTCCGCCGTGCTGCCGGGCCAAAGCCCCTGTGGGCGCACCAATATGCGCATCAAGGGCTGGATGGGCCGCGCCGACCAGACCACCAAGATCAAGGGCATGTTTGTGCGCCCCGAGCAGGTGGCCGCGCTGGTGGCCCGCCACCCCGAAGTGGCCAAAGCGCGCGTTATCGCCACCCGTTCGGGAGAACAGGACGCGCTGACCGTGCAGGTGGAGGCCGAAGGGGCGGACAGGGCGGCGCTGGAAGCCTCGGTGCAGGCCACGCTCAAACTGCGCGGCACGGTCGAGATCGTGCCCCCGGGCAGCCTGCCCAATGACGGCCTCGTCATCGACGATCAGCGGAAATATGACTAAAATCCA
>JALWPC010000262.1 GCA_026995265.1 Paracoccaceae bacterium | reverse complement strand
AGAAGCTCGACCGCGTGATCCCCAGCCGCTCCGACAGCGCCTTGACCGAGGCGCGTTCGAACCCGTTGCGCCAGATTTCCTGCATCACCGTGTCGATGGCAGACTCGCGGTCGAATTTTGAAGGGCGTCCCATCCCGAGACCTCACGTTCTTGTGATCGCCACGTTTTGTTCATATGTGGACAAAACAAGCAAAAAGTGTTTTGCTCATATCTGTTCAAAACACTCTTGCTGTCAAGAAAGGAAACATGATGCCAGCATTTTTCGTCTCTCGCGCGGTGGTCAGGGACGCCGCCAAAATGGAGGAATACGCCGCCCGCGCCGCCGAGACCCTGAAGGCGCACGGGGCCGAGCCGCTGCTGCGCGGCGGTTTCGCCCAGGCACTTCTGGGCAAGGGCACGCCGCATGGTAGCGGTATCGTGCGCTTTGCCGACATGGATACGCTGCGGGCCTGGTTCGACTCGCCCGAATATCAGGCGCTGGCCCCGTTGCGCGACGCCGCCTGCGAGATGGAGCTTTTTGCCTACGAGGTGCCGGCATGAGCGGCGCGAGGGCGGGGGAGACACTCGATTTCTATCATCTCCCCTCAAGCTGTTCGGTCGCCGTCAAGGCCGCACTGGCCGCGACCGGCACGCCGCACCGGGTGATCGTGGTGGATCCGGCCAACAAGAGCGAGGATTTCCTTGCTGTCAACCCCCTGGGCAAGGTGCCGGCATTGGTGGCTGACGGCCAGGCGCTGACCGAAGGCGGCGCGATCAACCTGTGGCTGGCGGCGCGCCACCCCGAGGCCGGGCTGATGCCCGATCTCGCCAGCGCCGAGGGCGCCGAGGCCTTGCGCTGGCTGTTCTATGTCTATGCCACGCTGCATCCGATCTGGGTGCGTATGTTCTATCCGCAGCGGTTTTGCGGCGAGGGCGACACCGAGGCGGCGCTGCAACAGGCCGAGGCCGATCTGTTTTCAACCTACGAACAAATCGCCGCGCGGCTGTCCGAGCGTGATTTCGTGACCGGCACGCGGCTGTCGCTGGCCGATCTCTATCTGGCCGCCACCATCCACTGGGAGGGCAAGGTCGAGAACCGCCTCACCGCCCGCTGGCCACAACTGGCCGCCCATCGCGACCGGGTGCGCGTGCAGCCTGGCGTGGCTGCCGGATTTGCCGGCGAATTCGGCTATCCGGAAGCCGAGTCCCTGCTGGTCTGACAGTAGTGGGCACGGGGCTGGCGGCGAAGATTTTCGAACCGCCGGCCCCCTCGAAACCTGGAACGTCACCTACGCCGCAGCGGGCGAAAGCCATTTCACCCAGCGCTCGTGGCTCCCTGTTCCGAACATTTTTCCAGCATGCCGGCGGCACGTCTTCCCGCCTCCAGAATGCGCGCTGA
>JALWPC010000261.1 GCA_026995265.1 Paracoccaceae bacterium | reverse complement strand
GCGCCGCGTGATTGGCGATAAGATGCCAAGACATGCAAGAGGCACCCCGATGACGACCGCACGAATATACCAGCCCGCCCGCAACGCGATGCAATCCGGCCAGGCCAAAACCAGGGACTGGGTGCTGGAGTTTTGCCCGGAAGCGCCGCGCAGCCTTGACCCGCTGATGGGCTGGACCGGCAGCACCGATATGCTCCAGCAGGTCCGCCTGCGCTTTGCCGATAAGGCGGCCGCGGTGGCCTATGCCGAGGCCCACGGGCTGGCCTATACGGTGAGCGCGCCCCACAAGCGCCACACGCAGGTGCGCCAGGGCGGCTATGGCGAGAATTTCGCCCATAACAGACGCACCGTCTGGACCCACTAGTTTTCCGGCCCCGTAGCTCAGCTGGATAGAGCAGCTGACTTCTAATCAGCAGGCCACAGGTTCGAATCCTGTCGGGGTCACCAATAAAATCAATGACTTACGTTAAATTTGTCGAAAGTCCATTCTGGCTTGGCGAGCGCCTTGCGCGGTTTTTCCTTCAAATTAAATCTGGTAGAAGTCGCTTCCTGCGCGCGGGGAAAGGCCTTGCCGCATTTTTGAGCCATTTCCTTTCTACCCCGTGAATATCAAGGGGCGGGCTGGATGATCCGAAGCTGGAGCGCGCGCTCAAGGTCCGGCTCGATTTCTTGCTGTTTAGCGGGCTCGATCTGCACACGCCGGTGCCCGGCGAGACGACCCATTGCCGGTTCCGCAACGCGCTCGTGCCAGGCAGCGCTTACGATGACCTGCCGGTCGAGGACTGCCCCCAGATCGAGGCGGCGGCACGCCCGTGCCCCAAATCGACGCCCCCGGGGACCGCGCCGTGGGTGAGGCGCCCGACGCCCCGGAGCTGCAATTCAGCGCAAACCCTGATGCCCGCTGGGTTAAGACGGGCCGCAAGAGCACGCTGGGCTACAAGGGTTTGAGCATAGGTCTTGGCCAGCTTCTTTTCGGTTGCGGGGTCTTTCCCATCCGCCAACAGAGTGCGGGCCTTTGCCAGCGTCACTGCGGGCTATGCGCCATGCGAGAGCGGTCATTCTTTGCTCATATAGCGATATTTCTGCCGACAAAGCTTTGAGCCATTCGGATTCACCAGCAAATATAGCCCCTCGCCCTCGGAGAGCTTATAGGGTTTATCCTTGGCTTTTGCCTTACTGATTCCAAACTCGTATAGGGGCATTTGGGGGTATTTCCCTCCAAAGTTGTGGGTCAAAGATACCCCCAATCGCACCTCAAAAGGCCTGAGAATGAATGTATTCTATGTTTCGATATGTTCAACATGCAAGCACAAAAACCCTTAAAAATCAAGGATTAATGAGAAGAAATGTGTCGCTATGTTCTGATTTTGGTGGTGCC
>JALWPC010000260.1 GCA_026995265.1 Paracoccaceae bacterium | reverse complement strand
TCCAGAATGTGCAGGTCCTTGCGCAGGCCCATCGGGCCGCGGGCTTCTTCCATGCTGATTTCCACCCCCTGTTTGGCAAAAACCTCGACAAAAACCCGGGCGGGGGCGATGACATAGGCATCGGCCAGGGTGCCGGACCAGTCCAGCACCAGAGCTTGCACGGGGCCGTGATAGCTGCGGGTATAGGTGTAGCTTCGGGTCATGTCGTTTCCTTTTCTTCGGGCGTTTGCGCCAGTCTGGCGCGTTCGATGAGGGCGGTGTCGGGCGGGCGGGCGTCGGTTACGCCCATCGTGTCAAGCGCCGAGCCGACCGCCTGCACCACGCGGCGCATGGTGGCGGCATTCAGGCGGCCGATGCAGCCGATGCGGAAGCTCTCGACCACGGTCAGCTTGCCGGGGTAGATGATAAAACCCTGATCTTTCATCAGGTTATAAAACCGCTCAAAGGCAAAAGCCGGGCTGGCGGGGCAGAAAAACGTTACGATCACCGGCGAGCGCCAGCGCGCATCCAGCAGGGTCTCGAAGCCGAGCTGTTGCATCCCCGCCACCAGCACATCGCGGTTTCGGGCATAGCGCGCATGGCGGGCCGCCACCCCGCCCTCGGCCGCATGGGCCTTCAGCGCCTCCAGAAATGCCACCACCGCGTGGGTGGGCGGGGTAAAGCGCCACTGGCCGGTGGCGTTCATCTCCGCCCATTGTGCGTGCACATCCAGCGCCAGCGAGTGGCTCCGGCCCTTTGCGGCGTCAAGCTCGGTGTTTTTCGCGATGATAAACCCGAAGCCCGGCACACCTTCAATGCACTTATTGGCCGAGGAGACCAGCGCCGCATACTGCACGCCTGCAAGCGGAATGGCCCCAAAGGCGCTCATGCTGTCGATCAGTAACTTGCGCCCTTCGGCCTGCACCGCATCGGATATTTCGGCAAGCGGGTTCAGAATGCCCGAACTGGTTTCGCAATGCACCGCAACCACGTGGGAAATGGCCGGATCTGCCCGCAATGCCGCTCGCACCTCTTCGCCCCGGGGTGGCAGGTAGTCCCCCTTATCAATCACCGTTAGGTTGCGTCTTATATAGGCGAGTGTTTGCGCTATACGCCGCCCGTAGGCCCCGTTGCTGAGCACCAGAACCTTGCCGTCGCGGGGCACAAAACTGCCCAGCATCGCCTCCACCGCAAAGGTGCCGCTGCCCTGCATGGGCACGCAGTCATAGCCCACCGGACTGTCCAGCATCGCCAGCAGCCGCCTGCGGATCTCCCGCGTGACCGCCCGAAAATCCCCGTCCCAGCTCCCCCAGTCGCGCAGCATGGCGCGTTTCACCGTGGCCGAGGTGGTCAGCGGGCCGGGGGTGAGCAGGACGGGCGCGCCTTGGGTGGGGGCAGGGA
>JALWPC010000259.1 GCA_026995265.1 Paracoccaceae bacterium | reverse complement strand
CTAGAGCATATCGCGTTTAATCGGTTCCATATCCTGCAGCATTGAAGAAATTACAGCATTCTTCTTCGGTGAAGAGGTCGCACACGTGGCCTGCCGCCTGCCACAGGTCATCATATGTTCGCGCGGCCGCCTTTCGGAGCAGCGCCTTGAGCTTTGAGAACGCCATTTCGATGGGGTTCAGGTCGGGGCTGTAAGGCGGCAGAAACAAGAACCAGGCGCCGATCTGCCGCAAGGCGCGGGCGGCGCCGGGGCTGTTGTGGCTGGACAGGTTGTCGAGGATGACCACATCGCCCTTCTTCAGGGTCGGCACCAGTTGGGTTGTGATGTAGCGGTCGAACATCTCGGCGTTCATCGCGCCATCGATCACCCAGGGGGCGTCCAGCCGGTCATGGCGCAGGGCAGCGATGAAGGTCTGGGTGCGCCAATGCCCGAACGGCGCGTGATCGACCAGGCGTTGCCCGCGCGGTGCCCAGCCGGTCGTCTTGACCATGTTGGTCTTGATCGAGGTTTCGTCGATGAAGACCAGCCTTTCCAGATGGTTGGCCATGAAGGGCTGGCGCCGGGAAATCCAGGCACGGCGGAGGGCGGCGACATCCCGGCGCTTCTGCTCAAGGGCCTGCAGGTCTTTTTTTGTGACTGAGGCCAAGGCGATGCAGCAGCCGCCCGACCGAGGAGCGATGCACCTTCAGCCCATGCTCCGCGTCGAGTTCCGCCGTCAGTTCGTCGATCGTCAGATCGGGCCGGGCCGCGATCCGCGCCCGCACCCAGTCCTTGACACCGCTCAGCTTGCCGCGCCCGGGATTGCCCTGCGGCTTCGGCTCAAGCGATCCGGTCTCGCGCTTCAGCCGTACCATGTCGTTAACAAACTTGATCGAAACGCACAGCCGCCGCGCCGTCTCCCGATGCGTGTTCCCTTGCTCGACAAGCGCAACGGCGCGCTCCCGTAGCTCAACAGGATGTGGTTTTCCCATATCTGACCCCCATTTCTGCCTCAAATACAGGGAATCACAAAACCAACCTCATGGGAATCCCGAATCCGATCTGGCGAGACGTGCTCTAACCCCTACCAGGGGGGCTTGGGCACTGGCCTGAAGTTATGCTCATGGTAAGCGCCACGCACAACTTTTCAATTTCGGCTGATGAACTGGCCCCCGTTGGTCCCTCATTCATAACGAGAGTCTGCGGGTTTGGTTTTCATAATCTGCGGTTTCATTAACTTTTATGGTGCCGCAGGGGAGGATTGAACTCCCGACCTCACCCTTACCAAGGGTGCGCTCTACCACTGAGCTACTGCGGCCTCATTCAATGAGCCGGGGTTTTAGCGTAATTCTGCCGGGACGCAAGCCCAATCTGGACGCTTTCCTGCCCATGGGCTAGAGAGGGCA
>JALWPC010000258.1 GCA_026995265.1 Paracoccaceae bacterium | reverse complement strand
CGACCCCTCCCGTTGGGCGTGGCCTCGGCTTCGCCTCGGCAAGCGGCGCGTCAACCACTTCATTGCTTGGCGGGCCCGCACCCGCGCCGCATTGTAACTTCCGCGCTTGTGATAAACGCCGAAAGGGGGCGCTGCCCCCGCTTCGCTCCCCCGGAGTATTTCTAAAAAATAGAAGCCGCATAACCTTCTATTTTTCAAAAATACTCTGGGGTGAATGCGCTTGCGCAGAGGGGCAAAGCCCCTTTGGGTGCTTGCAACACGCGCGAAAGGTCGAAGGCGGCGCGAACATGACCTCGCCACAGGCACAAAGGTTGACGCGCCGCCTCCGAGCGAAGCGAGGCGCGGTCCGGTGCTTTAGCACCGGATACGGCGCCGGGGAATGGAAAGGAGCTTATTTCTTGACCGGATTGATCATCATCACCATCTGACGCCCTTCCATCTTCGGGATGGCATCGACCTTACCGATTCCGGCTTCGTCAACATCCGCCGCCACCCGTTCCAGCAGGTTGCGGCCCAGGTTCAGGTGCGCCATTTCGCGGCCTCTGAAGCGCAGGGTCACTTTGCATTTGTCGCCGTTTTCCAGAAACTTGAACACGTTGCGCATTTTTACGTCATAATCATGCGTGTCGGTATTGGGGCGGAATTTGACCTCCTTCACCTCGACAATTTTCTGCTTCTTGCGCGCTTCGTTTTCTTTTTTCTGCTGTTCATATTTGAACTTGCCGAAATCCATGATCTTGCACACGGGCGGTTTGGCGTTGGGGGAGATTTCCACCAGGTCGAGGCCGACTTCATTGGCAAGGGCCATGCCCTGTTCGGGCGTCACCACCCCGATGTTTTCGCCTTCGGCGCCGATGAGGCGGATTTCGTCTGCGCGGATGCGCCCGTTGGCGCGGGGGCCGGTGTCGCGCTGCGGGGGCGCGTTGTGAGGTCTGCGAGCTATGGGTCAAGTCCTTGTATTGTGATCATTCGGGCCGTATTGGCACTGCTCTAGGTATTGGCGGGAATCGGCGCGCGGGTCAAGTCCCCAGGCACAAATGCCGCGCTTATTGCAGGAAAAACCGTGTGCGGGCGGCTCGCCCCAGCGAATCCACAACCGAGACGGAGACAAAGCCGCCGCTTTCGGCCCGATAGATGAGCTCGCGTTCGTAGCGCGGCGGGGGCAGGGCCGCGCCGTTGATGATCCAGCTAAAGGGCGGGGTGCCGCCTTTGAGCTTCAGCACCAGTTCCGCGCTGGCCCGGGCATCGGCAAGGCCAAGCTCCACCGTGGCGCCGTCGGGCGGGAAGATGATGTCGGGCTGGTGCGGGTCGACAAAATTGGCATCGCTGCGGGCCTGAAAGTGCCGCAGGGGTGCCGGGAGGCTGTCGCCTGTGCCGGTGAGCACATAGG
>JALWPC010000257.1 GCA_026995265.1 Paracoccaceae bacterium | reverse complement strand
ACGGGGTGCTATGTGATGCCCGGCGGGATTGACCCGCATACGCATTTGGAAATGCCGTTTATGGGGACGTATTCCAGCGATGATTTCGAGAGTGGCACGCGGGCGGGTTTGGCTGGCGGCACCACGATGGTGGTGGATTTTGCGCTGCCTAATCCGGGGGAAAGCCTGCTGGATGCGCTGAAGCGCTGGGATAATAAATCGACCCGTGCGAATTGTGATTACAGCTTCCACATGGCCGTTACGTGGTGGGGCGAGCAGGTGTTTGATGACATGAAGGAGGTCGTCGGGCGCGGGATTAACACCTTTAAGCATTTCCTTGCCTATAAGGGCGCGCTGATGGTGAATGATGATGAGCTTTACGCGAGCTTCAAGCGCTGCGCGGAGCTGGGGGCGACGCCTTTGGTGCACGCCGAAAACGGCGATGTGGTGGCGGAGTTGACGGCGCAACTGCTGGCGGAGGGCAATAACGGGCCGGAGGCGCACGCTTATAGCCGCCCGCCGCAGGTGGAGGGCGAGGCCACCAACCGCGCGATTATGATTGCCGACATGGCCGGGGCACCGCTTTATGTGGTGCACACGAGCTGTGAGGAGAGCCACGAGGCGATTCGGCGGGCGCGGATGCAGGGCAAGCGGGTGTGGGGGGAGCCGTTGATTCAGCACCTCACGCTGGATGAAAGCGAGTATTTCAACGAGGATTGGGACCATGCGGCGCGCCGCGTGATGAGCCCGCCTTTCCGCAACAAGCAGCATCAGGATAGCCTTTGGGCGGGGCTGCAATCGGGCAGCCTGAGCGTGGTGGCGACGGACCATTGCGCCTTTACCACCGAGCAGAAGCGCTTCGGCGTGGGGGATTTCAGCAAGATTCCAAACGGCACGGGCGGGCTTGAGGACCGGATGCCGATGCTTTGGACGCACGGGGTGGCGACGGGTCGTTTAACGATGAACGAGTTTGTGGCGGTGACCTCGACCAATATTGCCAAGATATTGAACTGCTACCCGAAAAAGGGTGCGATTCTGGTGGGGGCGGATGCGGATATTGTCGTCTGGGACCCCGAAAAGGAAAAGACCATATCGGCGGAAAGCCAGCAATCTGCCATTGATTACAACGTGTTCGAGGGTAAGCAGGTGAAGGGCCTGCCGCGCTATACGCTGACGCGGGGGCAGGTGGCGGTGATGGATGGGGACATCCGCACGGTTGAGGGCCACGGGGAATTTGTGGCGCGGTCGCCGAATGCGACGGTGAACAAAGCGCTGAGCCAGTGGAAAGAGTTGACCGCGCCAAGGCCGGTTGAGCGCACGGGCATTCCGGCGAGCGGGGTTTAAGGTGTCTGAAACGGTAATCAAGGCGGAAAAGCTGAGCCTGACGTTTGAAACCAATGACGGGCCGGTTCA
>JALWPC010000256.1 GCA_026995265.1 Paracoccaceae bacterium | reverse complement strand
CGGTATCTTTAACGGTAAATTCCTACCCGCTTCTGATTATTGGTTCTCTGTTGAACTTATTGATAACAACGGAAATATTAGAACTAGAAAAGGACATTTTAGCTTAATTAGAAGGTAATAATTTTATGAAAAAAATACTTGGGCTATTTATAGCATTAAACTCATTCTTTATTTTTAGCCAAAACGATTGTTCTGATGCTATCGTTGTGTGTGGCAATAGTGGTTATCAGGATTTAACAGTTACTGGTTTTGGAGTACAAGAACTAAGTAATTCCAATGTTTGCTCAAGTCAAGAAAACAATAGTATTTGGTTTAAATTAACTATAAATACAAGTGGCACACTGGGTTTTACCCTAACACCCACCTCCAACTCTATTAACGAAGATTTCGATTTTTTTGTATTTGGCCCAAACGTAAGTTGTGGTAATATAGGACAAGCTATAAGATGTTCTACAACAAATCCACTTGCTGCCGGACAAGGAAATAATTTAACAGGAATGAATGGCACTGAAACAGATACTTCGGAAGGTCCCGGAGCTGCAGGAAATAGCTTTGTTCAATGGTTAGACGTTGTTGCAGGAGAATCTTATTTTTTAGTTATTGATCGTCCTATTGGAACAAGTAATTTTAGCATAGATTGGACAGGAACCGCTACATTTAATCAACAACCTACATTTACCAATCCAACTCCTGAAACATTAAATATTGAACAATGTGACACCGATAATGTGTTGGACAATATTTCAACCTTTGATTTAACGGTAAATGACAATATTGCTATTGGAACTCAAAATAACGTTGAAATTACTTATCACACTTCTAATAATGATGCCATTTTAGGAAACAATAAAATTACAACACCTCAAGCATTTCAAAATACTACCAATCCACAAATTATATATGTAAGGTTAACAAATATTGTAACGCAATGTTATAGCGTTGCTGAGTTTTCTCTTACTGTAAGTGCCAGTATTCCTTTAGGAACACCCGTAACATTAACCGGATGTGATTCCAATAATAATGGAATGTACACTTTCGATTTATCCTTAAATAACAGTCTTATAAGTACCGATCCAAATGTGGTATTTTCTTATTTTCCTACTGAAGTTGATGCACTCAGTAATACAATTGCAAATCAACTCAATGTCAATTACACGAATGTAAACGGATACACCCCTGAAACCATTTGGGTAAGAGTAGAAAATCCGACAACAGGTTGTTACTCAGTTACTTCCTTTAATATCCAAGTATATAATAGTCCTGAAACAACTCCAGTAACAGACATCCTCCAATGCGATGATGACAATGATGGTTTTTTTAGTTTCGATTTAAATGCTCTAAAAGATGCTGAAATTCTTAACGGACAAAGTCCAACCGAATTTGAAGTGCATTATTTTACCAATC
>JALWPC010000255.1 GCA_026995265.1 Paracoccaceae bacterium | reverse complement strand
CAGACGAGGGCTTCAAGAAGCTTCGGGTCGGGTTTGCTAACATCGCTCATCGGTTACGCCAAAATCATCGAGGCCAGCCTACGGCGGCCTTTTTGGGCAATTTCCGAGGTGGGCCCAAGCGCATCGAGGATTTTCAGAAGCTGGGTTTTAGCGGCACCGTCATTCCACTCCCGGTCGCGCCTGAACAGCTCCAGCAGATGCTCGATTGCCCCTTCCTTGTCGCTTTCAGCCGCCAGGGTGGTGGCGAGGTCAAAGCGGGCCTGGTGGTTATCGGGGTCGGCCTCTACGGCGGCCTTGAGCTCTGCGGCCTCGCCCGCTTCCGAGGCGGCTTCGGCCAGCTCGACCTCGGCCATGGCGCTGGTGATGGCGGGGTCATTGGCGCGCCCTTCCGGCACCAGGGCCAGCACTTCGCGGGCGCGGGCAGGCTCGCCCAGCGCCACATAGGAGCGGATCAGGCCCGCAAGCGCACGGATATTGCCCGCATCCTCGCCGATAATCGCGGTGAAGGTTTCAGCGGCATCATGGGGGGCGCCTGACTCGAGCATCATCTCGGCGGCCTCGTTGGCCTCGTCCAGACCGGCGTTTTCATCGCCTGCCAGTGTGAGCCGGTCAATAAAGGCGGCAATTTCGGCGGGGCCTTGCGCGCCCTGGAAACCGTCCACCGGCTGGCCGTCTTTGAAGGCATAAACCGTGGGGATGGACTGGATGCGAAGCTGCGCGGCAATGGCCTGGTTTTCGTCCACATTCACCTTCACCATCCGCACCTTGCCGCCGGCCTTTTGCACGGCGGCCTCCAGCGCCGGCCCGAGGCTTTTGCACGGGCCGCACCACGGGGCCCAGAAATCGACAATCACCGGCACCTCTTTAGAAGCGTTGATGACTTCAGCCTCGAACTCGGCTTGAGAAATATCTTTGATAAGGTCTTGGTTTGCGGACAGGTCCATGGCGGAATTCCTTTTTATGGGGTTGGTCCATACTTGGGCTGAATCGAACAAAGTTTCAAGCATGCATCGACAAACGCTGCCGGAGCCAACCGCCATTTCTTCTAATAAACCAGGGAGGCTCTGAACAATGGGGCTTTGCGCAGCGAATGTGATGCGCAGAATTTGGCCCCTGTCGAGCTTCGCTCTTTTTTAAATTTTCCAAGACAACCTTAGGAAGTTTTCGTAATTTTGGGAAAATATATTAAGTTTAACGTTAAACCATATCATAATACGTAGATATTATTCATTTATTATTGCCACAAGGTGTCTATTCTCCTAGGATAATAGACACTTCTAAGCAGAGCATTCAAGGCTATGTTTTGAACGTCGATACCTTCTATACGTGTGATTGGGTTAGATGTAGTCCTGCGAAACATAGCCCGGATTTAGAGACATTATGTGGTCCGGCATTATTCAGAGCT
>JALWPC010000254.1 GCA_026995265.1 Paracoccaceae bacterium | reverse complement strand
GAGCAGCGGATGCAGCCCTGCCTTGTCCCTACCGCCTCGCCGCTCGGGCAGTTGGAGGGGGTCAGCAATATGGTGGTGGTCGAGGGCGATTTTATCGGCCAGACGGTGTATCAGGGCCCCGGTGCGGGCGAAGGCCCCACCGCCAGCGCCATTCTGGGGGATATTATGGATATAGCCCGCGGGTTGATCATCCCCGCCTTTGGCCAGCCCGCCAAAGGCCTTGCGCAGCCCAACACCTCGTCAAACGGCTCCAACGCCGCCTATTACCTGCGCTTCAGCCTCACCGATGCGCCGGGCACGCTCGCCAGACTCGCCAGCATTCTGGGCGCGCACGGGGTCTCCATCAACCGGATGCACCAATACGGCCATGACGGCAAAACCGCCCCGCTGGTGATCGTCACCCACGCCACACCACGGGCCGCGCTCAACGCCGCATTGGCGGAGATTTGCGCATTGGAGGCCTCTTTGGCCGAACCGGTGGCCTTGCGCATCGAGAGCCTGTAAAACGATTTTCACACATGTAACCACTTAAGGACTTAGACATGAAATTCGTTTCCGCCCTCGCGCTCACCCTTGCCACCGGCACCGCTTTTGCGCAAGACACTTCCGACAATTACGAAATGGCCAAGCTGGGTATTACCATGAACGGTTATGAATGTGATCAGGTGCTGACCGTGGTGCAAACCGACAATGAAAATGTTCTTGAAATCACCTGCAAAAAAAGCGCTGGCTCTAGCGCCGAGGTGGTATATACCTTCACCATAGACGGGGCAGGATTCACCGTAGCCCCGAAGTAACTTTGGGGAAGGTCCAATATGCCCGAAACTGACACGCTTTACTCCGACCGGATGCTTTCGCTCGGGCTGGCCCGTGTATCTGAACAAGCCGCCATTGCCGCCGCCAAACTGGTGGGGGCAGGCGATGAAAAGGCGGCCGACCAGGCCGCCGTAGACGCCATGCGCACCCAGCTCAACAAGCTCGACATCCGCGGCCGGATCGTCATCGGCGAGGGCGAGCGCGATGAGGCGCCAATGCTCTATATCGGCGAGGAGGTCGGCAAGGGCACGGGGCCGGAGGTGGACATTGCGCTGGACCCTCTGGAGGGCACCACGCTGTGCGCCAAGGACATGCCCAATGCGCTGGCGGTGATCGCCATGGGGCCCAAGGGCTCCATGCTCCATGCCCCGGATACCTATATGGAAAAGCTGGCTATTGGTCCGGGCTACCCCGAGGGCGTGGTGACGCTGGCCATGTCCCCCACCGAGCGGGTGAACGCGCTGGCCGCCGCCAAGGGGGTGCAACCGGGCGACATCATGGTCTGCGTGCTGGAACGCCCCCGCCACGAGGCGATGATTCGCGAGCTGCGCGCAACCGGGGCCCGCATCCGCCTGATCACCGATGGCGACGT
>JALWPC010000253.1 GCA_026995265.1 Paracoccaceae bacterium | reverse complement strand
GGTAGGCAAAGCCCATGTCGTCAGCCTTCAGGGTCACGATCTCCCCCTGCCGCGTTACGGCTGTGGCCCGCACGAACACATCGGCGATATAGCGGCCATAGCAGCCTGCATTCATCTTGATCGCGCCACCGATGCTGCCCGGAATCGTGCGCAAAAACGCAAGGTCAATCCCCGCTTCTGCGGCCTTTTTGGCCACCTGCGCATCCAGCGCCGAGGCCCCGACGCGGACCTCGCCGTTTTTCAGCACCTCAAAGCCGTTGAACCGTGGGCCAAGGCGCACCACCACGCCTTTTACCCCGCCATCGCGGATGATCAGGTTGGAGCACACCCCGATGGGCAGCACCGGAATGTCGGCGGGCAGCGCCTTCATGAACGCCGCGAGGTCGGCCATGTGCAGGGGCGTGAACAGCACCTCGGCGGGGCCGCCGACGCGCAGCCAGCTCAGGGCGGCCAGCGGGCGGTTTTCGGTCAGGCGGCCTTCCACCCCGGGCAATTTGTCAATCAGGCTCATGGCGTCCAAACGCTTTCTTAAGGTAATAGATCAGCGGCAGGCGATAGAGCGACAGGCCCACCAGCACAATGGCAAATACCGCCCAGCCGCCAAAGGCCTGCCCGAGGCGCCACAGCACAAAGGGAAAGCACAGCAGCAACACCCCGCCGAGGGTGAAGTGCAGGCGGTTATGGGGCAGCATCGCCACAAGGTTCACCGCCAGCGCCCAGACCGAGGCCGTCAGTATCGCCGTCACCTTCCCCTCCATTTTGCCAATGCTTGCCTATACATATGCCGCAGCATAAGCCGCAACTGGAAAACCGCAACCGCAAGGGCGGCGAGCATCCAGAAAAGCCCGTGCCGAGCGCCGATAAAGTAAAGCACCACGGGCAGGGCCAGCACCAGAACCCGCGCGAGGGTCCAGTGCAGGCGATAAGGCTGGCCCCACGGGATGACCGCAATCACATTCGCGGCAATCGCCCATAGGCAGGCCGCGATGAAGCTGCTCATACCAGCGCATTGGCCCAGGCGGATATGGTGCCAGCACCCAGGCACACGACCATATCGCCGGCTTTGGCCTCAGCCTTGATCAGCGCCGCCAGATCCGCCTCGCCGTCAATCGCTTGGGCGTTTTTATGGCCGTGGGTGACAAGGCCCGCCGCCAGCGTGACGTGGTCCACCCCCTCGATGGGCGCTTCGCCAGCGGCGAAAACCGGGGCAATGGCGGCCACATCGGCATCGTTGAAGCAGCTGCAAAACTCCTCGAACAGGTTGGACAGGCGGCTGTAACGGTGGGGCTGATGGACGGCAATCACGCGGCCATCGGTGCTTTCGCGGGCGGCTTTCAGCACGGCGGCGATTTCCACGGGATGGTGGGCGTAGTCGTCAATAATGGTGACGCCGTCAAGCTCGCCAACGCGGGTAAAGCGCCGGTTGACCCCGCTAAAGCCCTTGAGCGCTGCCCTGATCTCCCCGGCGGTCACGCCAAGATGCAGGGCGGTGGCAATGGCGGCGGTGGCATTCAGCACGTTATGGTCGCCGGGCATGGGCAGTTCCAAGCCCTTGATTGCGCCCACCTTCATGGCCACGTCAAAGCACGCCCTGCCGCCCTCATAGCGCAGGTTTTTCACCCGCACATCGGCTTGCGGGTTCATGCCGTAAGTGACCACGCGGCGGTCGGTGATGCGGCCCACCAGCGCCTGCACCTCGGGGTGGTCGATGCAGCACACCGCCACCCCGTAAAACGGGATGTTGCTCACGAAGGTATGGAAGGCCTCGCGCAGGGCGTCAAAGTTGCCGTAATGGTCCATGTGCTCGGGGTCGATATTGGTGATAATGGCGATGGTGGCGGGGAGGCGGTTGAAGGTGCCGTCGCTCTCGTCGGCCTCGACCACCATCCAGTCGCCCGAGCCCATGCGGGCGTTGGAACCGTAAGCATGGATGATGCCGCCGTTGATCACCGTCGGGTCCATGCCGCCGCCATCCAAAAGCGCAGCGACCATCGAGGTGGTGGTAGTTTTGCCGTGGGTGCCTGCCACGGCGACGTTGCTTTTCAGGCGCATCAGCTCGGCGAGCATCTCGGCGCGGCGCACCACGGGCAGGCCGCGCGCGCGGGCGGCGTCCAGCTCCGCGTTGCCCTCTTTGATCGCGGTGGAGACCACAATCACCTCGGCCCCCTCAAGGTTTTCGGCCCGCTGGCCAATGAAAATCCGCGCGCCCTGCTCGGACAGCCGCTTGGTGATCGGGCTTTCCTTGAGGTCTGACCCCTGCACGGTGTAGCCGTGGTTGATCAGCACTTCGGCAATGCCGCTCATGCCGATGCCGCCAATGCCGACAAAGTGGATGGGGCCGATGTCATGGGGCAAACGGGTCTGGCTGTTCATGCGCGTGTTCCTAGGGTTTCCACCAGCGCGGCTAGGCGTTGGGTGGCGTCGGGGCGGCCTTGTTCCAGCGCCGCCTCGGCCATGCTTTGGGCGAGGTCGGGGGCGGAGAGAATGCCGCCTATATGCTGCGCCAGCGCCTCGGGCGTCAAGTCCCGCTCAGCAATCACAATCGCCCCGTGGGCGGCTTTTAGCGCAGCGGCGTTGGCGGTTTGGTGGTCGTTGGTGGCAATGGCCAGCGGGATCAGGATGGAGGGGCGGCCGATCACGGTAATATCGGCCACGGAAGAGGCCCCTGCCCGCCCGATCACCAGTTGCGCATTGGCCATGCGCTCGGGGATGTCGTCAAAGAAGGGCTGCACATCAGCGCGGATGTTAAGGGCTTCGTAAGCCGCCACGGCCTCGGCATGGTCAGCATCCCGCGCCTGGTGGGAGACGATCAGGCGGGCTTGCAGGGCTTCGGGCAGCAGGGCCAGCGCCTTGGGCACATTGGCCATAATGCTGGCCCCTTGCGAGCCGCCAAACACAAGCAAGTTCATCGGGTAATCACCCGGCGCGATATAGGGCGAGGCGGCTTTGGCCAGCACGCTTTTGCGCACCGGGTTGCCGGTATGCTCGGCCATGGCGCCCTTGGGCAGCGCGGTGGGCCAGACGGAACAGGCGACCAGATCAACCCGCGTGGCAAACACCTTGTTCACCCGCCCCAGCACCCCGTTTTGCTCATGCACCATGCGCGGCAGGCGCATCAGCCATGCCGCCGCCATGGCCGGAATCGCGGGGTAGCCGCCAAAGCCCACCACCACGCTGGGCCGATCAGCCCGAAAACTGCGCCATGCCTTGAGGCTCCCCGCCGCAATGCGCGGCAGCACCAAGAGCTTGGCCAGCACCCCGCCCCGCGCCGTGGTGGCGGATTTCACCACCTCGCGGGCCACCGCCTCGGGAAAGCCCCCCGCATAGCGCGCGCCGCGTGCATCAGTAGAGAGCTTCACCCGCCAGCCCCTGGCCAGCATCTCCTCGGCCAGCGCCTGCGCGGGGAACATATGCCCGCCCGTGCCGCCCGCCGCGATGACGAGCAGCCTGCTCATACCCGCCCCCCGAGGATGTCGGTCATGTCCCCCTGCACCCGCTTGCGGGTCATCACCAAGAGCAGGCCCATCATAATGCCCGCCGCCAGCAAGGACGAACCGCCATAGCTCACGAAAGGGAGCGTCATGCCCTTGGCGGGCAGCAGCCGCACCGCCACGCCAAGATTGATCAGCGCCTGCGCGCCCAGAACCGTGGCCAAGCCCACCCCCGCCAGCCGGATAAACATATCCCGCTCGCGACGCAGACGCAGAAGCGCCCGCATGGTCAGGAACATGAACAGAGCGATAATAGCCAGGGTGAAAAGCAACCCGAATTCCTCGGCCGCCACGGCGATGATGAAATCGGTGTGGGCGTCCGGCAGGGTCCACTTGACGCTGCCGCGCCCGATGCCCACCCCGAACAGGCCGCCATCCTGAATGGCACTGGTGGCGTAGCCGATTTGCGTCAACGGGTCGACCTCGACCGCCAGAAATCCGTCTATCCGCCTGGCCACATGCTCCACGGTGTTATAGGCCAGAAAACCGCCGCCTACGACCAGTGCAACAAAGGTGGCGACCAGCTTGATCGGTGCGCCGCCAACAAAGAAAATTGTGGCCCAGCAGGCAATAACAAGCCCGGCCTGCCCGTAATCCGGCTGCATCACCAGAATGCCGACAACCAAGACGGCAAAAGCAAAGGAAATCGTCCGCCCGGGCGGGCCTGCAATGTCGGTGCTGGCCGCCACCATCCATGCGGTGGCAACGGCGAACACTGGCTTGATAAACTCGGACGGCTGGAGCGAACCCAGCCCGAAAGAATACCAGCGAATCGCCCCCTTGCCATAGTCGGTGCCCAACCACGGCAGCAGGGCCAGCGCGGCCAGCGCCGCCAGAAAGCCGATCACCGCCTGGCGGCGCGCGGTTCTGACCCTGAGGGTGGAAACAAAAAGCATCACCCCCAGCGCCAGAACCCCGAACACCGCCTGCCGTTCCACATAGAAAAACCGCGGCTTGCCCTGATCGAGCGCCAGCGGCGGCGAGGCGGCCAGCGCCAGCACCATGCCGATCAAAAACAGCGCAATCACCGCGGCGATGGATAGCCTGTCCACCGTGTGCCACCAGTCCATAAGGCCGGATTCATCCTCTTCGGGCGCATGGGCGCCAAATACCATTTCTGTCATGGGAGACTGCTCTTCCTCATGTTTTCTCGTCGCCGGTTTTCCGGTCATACGGGTTGCCGCGTGAGCTTAGCGAGTAAGGGGCGGCAAATCCAGTTAAATATTGCGGACAACCAAGGCAGTGGTGAATGCCGTGGCTGGCACGCCGCAAGCCCAGAACATACCCGAGCATGGAAACTGGCCCCCTCTGAGGGTATAACGCTTGCGAAAGGTGGAGGGCGGCGCGGGCAGAACCACGCCACCCGTGCAGCGGTTGTCGCGCCGCCACCGCGCTGCAAGCGCGGCGTGGTCCGGCGCGGCAGCGACGGAAAATGTGGGCCTGAAGCCATTCGCAAATATGTGGGCGCTTTGGCGAGATCAAGGGCACATACCTTTCAGATTTTTTAAAGCAATAAATAGTCTCAACCTATTGTTATTATGCATTATTATCCATATTTTGAAGTTTATTAACCTAGGTTAATATACACCGGTCAGCCATTGAGAAACAGCCCGTTTTCATACCCGGCGCCAAGCGCAATGCAGCATTTCCGACCTACGCTGCGCAGATGTCTTCTCGCAACCCTCCGCCGCCGGACCCTATACATTCCGCTATTAATTCGCTATGTCAAAACCTGTAATCGAACGTCCGCCATGTCCAACACCCTGCGCCGTAAAGGCCTGATCATCCTTTCGATGCCCCGCTCGGGCAGTTCGTGGCTCGCCTCATTGACCAATGCCAGCGGCACCATGGGCAAGGCCGATGAATGGCTGGATTTCGGGCACTTAACCCCGCCCAAGGGCCCCAAGGGCCGCCCGTTGCTCAACGCCAAAACCCTGCAATCGGCCAGCACCGAAAACGGCCATTTCGCGGTGAAAATCTTCCCGCGCCAGCTGCTTCAGGTGGTGGATGAATACGAATTCGACTTCATCCGCCGCGCCATGCGCGAGCATGACACCAAGCTGGTTTTGCTAAAACGCGAGGACCGTATGGCGCAGGCGATTTCGCTGGTGCGTGCGATGCAAACGGGGCAATGGCGGGCCGGTCAACCCGCGCGCAAAGCGGCGAAATACAATTTCGGGGCCATAGCGCAGGCCTATTTCCACATCAATCGCGGCTATGATTTCTGGCGCTCTTATCTGGCCCTGCAGGGCTTTCCCTGCGAGACGTTCACCTATGAATTCCTGACGCATGACCCAAGCCCCTACCTGCAAGCCGTGAGCCGGCACTTTGACGAGCCCCAGCCCGGCACCGCCTCAAAGCTGAAAATCCAGAGCGACGCCACCTCGCTGGAATGGCGGGACCGCTTCGAGGCGGACCTGAAGGCCTACGGCATTCCCGCTAGCGCCTACCGGCAAAAA
>JALWPC010000252.1 GCA_026995265.1 Paracoccaceae bacterium | reverse complement strand
TCCGGCTGAACGGCGAGGCTCTGGGCGACAAGGGGCCCAATACGCGCCGCGCAAAGGGCCTGCTGAGCGCACCGGAAGAGCGGCTCGGCCATGCCGCCGCGCCGGTGATGAGCCTGAGCCAGAACGCTTTTCTAACCGGGCGCATTCGAAAAAATCTCGCCCCGGGCGGGGTGATGAAGGCGCGCCGGACCAATGCCTTTGCCCGCGAAATTGTTGAGCGTTTCGATGTGCGCACCCCCGGGGTTCATGTGGCGGCCAAGGCGCTTTCGGGCGGGAACCTGCAGAAATTCGTCATCGGCCGCGAGGTGCTGCAAGCGCCCGAAGTGCTGGTGGTGAACCAGCCCACCTGGGGGGTGGATGCGGCGGCGGCGGCCTCTATCCGGCAGGCGCTGCGCCAACTCGCCGCCGAGGGCGCGGCGGTGGTTGTAATTTCCCAGGACCTGGATGAGCTGATGGAAATATCCGACACCTTCGCGGTGCTGTTCGAGGGCCGCCTGAGCCGGCCACAGCCCGCCAAAGGGCTGACGATCGAGGAAATAGGCCTGATGATGGGCGGTGATGTGGAAAGGACACAGAATGTTGAGGCTTGAACAACGGCCGCAGCCGTCCGGATTGATGCTTTATACCACCCCGATTATGGCGGTGCTGGCAACGATGATCGTTGGCGGGGTGCTGTTTATTGCGATGGGGATTAACCCGTTCAAGGCGATTTACCTCTTGTTTATCGACCCGTTTGTGGACCCTTACAACCTGTCGCAACTCTTCGTAAAAGCCTCGCCGCTGATCCTGATCGCCATGGGGCTTTCCATCGGCTTTCGGGCCGGGGTGTGGAATATCGGGGCCGAGGGGCAGTTTATTATGGGGGCTATCGCGGGCGGAGCCGTAGGGCTGGCGCTGTGGGATGTTGAGGGCTGGTGGCTGTTGCCGCTGATGACGCTGGCGGCGGCGCTGGGCGGGGCGCTCTGGGCGATGATTCCGGCGGTGCTGAAAATCAGGTTCAATGCCAATGAAATTCTGGTCTCCCTGATGCTGGTTTATGTGGCGGAAAACTTTATTGCCGCTATGGCACAGGGGCCATTGCGGGATCCGAACGGTTTCGGCAGACCGGTGAGCAAAAATCTGGAGCGGCATGACCCGACAAGCCTGCCCGATGTTTTTCCTGCGCTTGGTATTGACGCGGGGGGGCTGATGATGCTCATCCTGCTGGCTCTGGCGTTTTTCCTGCTGCAAAAACATGCCTTGGGCTT
Organism: Paracoccaceae bacterium; assembly: GCA_026995265.1. GTDB lineage: Bacteria > Pseudomonadota > Alphaproteobacteria > Rhodobacterales > Rhodobacteraceae > UBA3077. The sequence continues at coordinate 20,229 of JALWPC010000252.1, read as the reverse complement.
TCAGATCAAGCTTACCGGCGAAAGCCCGAGGGCGGCGCGGTTTGCTGGCGTAAGGCCCGGGGTGATCGTGGCGGTGTGCCTGGGCATTTCCGGCGCGGCCGCAGGCATGGCCGGGCTGTTCGAGCTTACCGGCGCGGCGGGCACGCTCAGCGCAGATTTTGGGCTGGGCTATGGCTTTACTGCTATCATCGTTGCTTTTCTGGGGCGGCTCACACCAGTGGGCATTCTGCTGGCCGGGGTGGTGCTGGCGGGCACCTATATTGGTGGCGAAAACGCACAATTTGTTCTGAAACTGCCTGCGGCTGCAGTGACCGTATTTCAGGGGATGATGCTGTTTTTCCTGCTGGGCTTTGAAATTCTGATCAATTACCGTGTGAAACGTTTGCGGAGGGCCGCTTAATGGATTTTTCTTCTCTGAGTCCGGTGGCGATGATTGTGCTGCTCGTGGGGGCCGCCACGCCCATATTGCTGGCCGCCATTGGCGAGCTGGTGGTGGAGAAAGCCGGCGTGCTCAACCTTGGTGTGGAAGGCATGATGATTATCGGTGCGGTATGCGGGTTTATTGTGGCGGTGAACACCGATAGCCCGATGCTTGGGCTTTTAGGGGCAATGGTTGGCGGGGCGGTGGTGTCGATGTTGTTTGCGGTGCTTACCCAATACCTGCTTTCCAACCAGGTCGCCACGGGGTTGGCGCTCACTCTGTTTGGCCTCGGGATTGCAGCGTTGATGGGCAGTTCCTACAACGGAATTCGCCCTCCACGCATGGTGCGGCTGGACGTGGAAGGGCTGAGCGACCTCCCCGTGGTGGGTAAGCTGTTTTTCTCCCATGATCCGGTGATTTACCTTTCTCTGGTGCTGGTATTTGCCGTGTGGTATTTCCTTAACCGGACCCGCGCGGGGCTGGTGTTGCGGGCCAGTGGTGAAAACCATGATGCAGCGCACGCGCTGGGCTACAATGTGCAGCTTATCCGCTTCGGGGCCATTATGTTTGGCGGGGCCTGCGCGGGGCTTGGCGGGGCCTATGTGAGCCTTGTGCGCGTGCCGCAATGGACCGAGGGCATGACGGCGGGCGTGGGCTGGATTGCTTTGGCGATCGTGGTGTTTGCGGCGTGGAAGCCATGGCGCGTGGTGCTGGGCGCTTACATGTTTGGCGGCATTACGATTTTGCAGCTCAGCCTGCAGGCGTTGGGTATAAGCATATCGGGGGCCTATCTTTCTATGACACCCTATATTGTAACCATCGTGGTTTTGGTTATTATGTCGGCGGACCGGAAGAAGGCGAGCCTGAACGCGCCCGCCTGTCTGGGCACATCTTTCCATGCGTCGCATTGAGCGGTGCCAACAATCCAAACGGAGGTTTGAAATGAAGTTTACCAAAACACTGGCGGCGGCCGCGGCCATGGGTCTGGCCCTTGCCGGGAGCGCTTATGCGCAAGACCCTGTGAAAGCCGGTTTTATCTATATTGGCCCGGTGGGCGACCTTGGCTGGACCTACCAGCATGATCAGGGCCGCCAGGCGCTGGAAGCCGAATTGGGGGATGCCGTCGAGACATCCTTTGTGGAAAGTGTGCCAGAGGGCGCGGACGCCGAGCGCGTTATGAGCCAAATGGCCCGCAGCGGTGTGGATATTATCTTTACCACCTCTTTTGGATATATGGACCCGACCATTGCCGCTGCCGAAAGCTTCCCCGAAGTGAAGTTCGAGCACGCCACGGGTTACAAGCGCGCCGATAACGTGTCCACCTATTCGGCCCGTTTTTATGAGGGCCGCTATGTGATCGGCGAAATCGCGGGGGCGATGACCAAGACCAACAAAATCGGCTATATCGCCTCCTTCCCGATCCCTGAAGTGGTGCGCGGCATCAACTCGGCCTATCTGGCTGCCAAATCGGTGAACCCGGACGTGGAGTTCAAGGTGGTGTGGGTTTACACTTGGTTTGACCCGGGCAAAGAGGCGGACGCCGCCAATGCGCTGATCGAGCAGGGTGTGGATGTGATCATGCAGCACACCGATTCACCCGCGGCGATGACCATTGCCGAGGAAAAGGGCGTATATGCTTTCGGGCAGGCCACCGATATGTCGAACTTCGGGCCCCATGCCCAGCTGACCGCAATCATCGATAACTGGGGGCCGTATTACATCGAGCGCGTGAAGGCGGTCATGGATGGCACCTGGGAGAGCACCGACACCTGGGATGGTATCGGGGCCGGCATGGTGAAATTTGCACCGCTTTCGGACCAGCTCCCTGCCGATGTGGCTGAACGTGCCAAAGCGACCATTGCCGCGATTGCTGCGGGCGAGCTGCACCCGTTTACCGGCCCGATCAACAAGCAGGACGGCTCCCCTTGGCTGGCCGAGGGTGAAGTGGCTGATGACGGCACCCTCGCTGGTATGAACTTCTATGTGGAAGGTATCGAGGGCGAACTGCCGAACTAAGGTTGCTCCAGGAAAGTTTGAGAGGCCCGCACCTAGGTGCGGGCCTTTTGCTTTGCCGCGCGTGCCTTCCCTCGGCGACCCTGCGGGCCACCTCGCTTCAGGCAGGCCGGAGTGCCAGGCTGCGAGCGGATTTGCCAGGGGGCAGGTGTTGCGCGCCCGGCTTTCCGGTGCTTAAAGCACCGGAACCACGCCTCGCCTTCGGCTCGGCGGGCGGCGCGTCTGCTGTTGGTTTATCTGGCGGGGTTCGTGTGCGCGCCGCGCTGCGAGCCTTTCGCTTTTATCGGGAAATGGCCTCGGGCGGTGTGCCCGGCTGGCGGTGAGTGCACGTGCAGGGGTTGCGGGCGGCGCGGACGGAGACTCGCCTCCGGCGCAGGGGGTGGAGCGCCGCCACCGAGCGTAGCGAGGCGTGCAGCAACGGAGGAGATCGGCAGAGCGGGGCTGAAGCGTTTACGAGCGTGGGTGCGCCTTTGACAACACCAATGTTGCCAATGCCATGGCGCATAGGATCGAGGCCATAATAAATGGTGCCCCGGGGAGGTAAACGGGGGCGCTCTCGCTGGTGAATACGCGGAAAAGCGCGGTCATCAGCACCGGCGAGATAATCATGCCGAGGGCCTGAACCGAGGCCAGCACCCCTTGTAATTCGCCTTGCATGTTATCGGCCGTCGCTTGTGACATCAGCCCCTTGAGCGCGGGGGAGGCGATGATTCCGGTGGCCATGACCGGCATCAGCGCAAACAGCAAAACCGTGTTGGAAATAAACGCCGTTGCTGCCAGTATGGCGACATTGAGCATAAGCCCGCTCCGAGCTGTAGCCCATTCGCCAAAGCGGGGAATGATCACGCGGATCAGCCCGCCCTGCACCAGTGTTATGCACAGGCCAAACACCCCTAGGGTGATCCCGATCATGCCCGCGTCAAAGCCGAATTGCGCCTGCGTGAAGTAAGGCCAGACAGCAGCGTAAACATTTTGCGCGATCGAGAACAGGAAAAACACCACCGCAAGGGCGCCGATTTCCGGCACAAGGCGGAGCCGGTAAAGCGCGGCAAACGGGTTGACTCGGCCGAAATCAAACGGGCGGCGTTTGTCTATGGTCAGCGTTTCCGGCAGGAAAAACCAGCCAAAACCGGCATTGAGCGCCGCAACAATGGCCGCCGCATAGAAGGGTGCCCGCGGCCCGAGCTGCCCGAGCATCCCGCCAATGGCCGGGCCGATCACAAAGCCCACCCCGAAAGCCGCGCCGATCATTCCAAAGCTGGCGGCGCGCTTTTCCGGTGGGGTGATGTCGGCCATATAGGCATTGGCGGTGGCAAAGGTGGCACCTGTGATTCCGGTGATCGCCCGCGCCACAATCAGGAGCCAAATCACCTGCGCCTGCGCAAAAACCAGATAACTGGCCGACATGACCACCAGCGCGCTGAGCAACACCGGGCGACGGCCGAAATGGTCCGAGAGGTTGCCGATGGTGGGGCCAAACAGGAACTGCATTCCGGCATAGGTAAAGGCCATCATCCCGCCCCAAACGGCTGCCTCGGATACCCCTTCGCCGGTGATCGCGCGGATGAGGTCGGGCATCACAGGCATCATCAGCCCCACGCCAATGGAATCCATGGCCACGGTGAGGATGATAAACAGCACGGGAAGGCGGGTATTCATACGCGCATATTGGGGGTTTGGCTGCGGGATGCAAGCGGGAAATGGGGCGTGCTCTTGTTGTTTTGCTTTCGTCTGCATAAACTAAACGCATCTGAGGAAAATATGATTATCGCTGGCAAATTTAATGGTGACAACTGGCTGGAGCTGCAAAGAGCGCAGCATCAGGTTTACGGCGAAGCTCTAAATATTTTACGGTATGAAAACGAGAAGTCTTATAAAGCGGCAACCTTTATTTTAATGGTGGACGAAGACCCGATTTATGATTCCATATTCTCGCTGCGTCACCCGATTGACCATCGGACCATGCAGGATGCACATGATCATATGGCGGCGGTCTGGCGAAAGAAAAACCGGTATCTGCAGCCGGATTTGTTTATTGAGGCCACGGTGGAAGACATGGCGAAAGACTGGTTGGAATGGCTTAGAAAAGAGGTTTCCATGTGGTCAAGGGATTGTCCGTGGCTGGTGCGCATGGTTTGCCTTATAATTGTTCAGCAAAATGTAAAAAGAGGCTACGAGGCTGAAGAGGCGCTGCAGCTTGAGTTGGAGCGGCTTTACCCGCTTGCAGATGCTTGACCTCGGATGGTTTTGCAATCATACCCTCCCCCATGACTGAGCTTGAACACATCCGCAATTTCTCCATCGTGGCGCATATCGACCACGGAAAATCCACCCTGGCTGACCGGCTGATCCAGAGCACCGGCACGGTGGCGGACAGGGACATGCAGGCGCAGCTTCTGGACAGCATGGACATCGAGCGCGAGCGCGGGATTACCATCAAGGCCAACACGGTGCGCATAGACTACCGCGCCAATGACGGGCAGGATTATGTGCTGAACCTGATTGACACCCCGGGCCATGTGGACTTTGCCTATGAGGTCAGCCGAAGTATGCGCGCCGTGGAGGGGTCGCTTCTGGTGGTGGACGCGGCGCAGGGGGTGGAGGCGCAAACATTGGCTAATGTGTATCAGGCCATCGAGGCGGACCACGAGATTATCCCCGTGCTCAACAAGATCGACCTGCCCGCCGCCGAGCCGGAGCGGGTGTGTGAGCAGATCGAGGATGTGATCGGCATTGACGCCACCGATGCGGTGATGATTTCCGCCAAAACCGGCCTTGGCGTGCCCGAGGTGCTTGAGGCGATTGTGACCCGCCTGCCGGCACCTGAAGGGGATGCGGATGCGCCGCTCAAAGCCATGCTGGTGGATAGCTGGTATGACCCTTACCTCGGCGTGGTGGTGCTGGTGCGCATCATCGACGGGGTGCTCAGAAAGGGCGACAAGATCCGCATGATGGCCACGGGGGCGCATTATCCGGTGGACCGTGTCGGCGTGTTCAAGCCCGAAATGGAGCAGGTGGCGGCGCTCGGCCCCGGCGAGATCGGCTTTTTGACCGCAAGCATCAAACAGGTGCGCGATACCCGCGTGGGCGACACCATCACCCATGAAAAGCACGGCTGCGCCGAGCCGCTCCCCGGCTTCCAGCCCGCGCAACCCGTTGTTTTCTGTGGTCTTTTTCCCGTGGACAGCGCCCAGTTCGAAGACCTGCGGGAAAGCATTGAGAAGCTGGCGCTGAATGATGCGTCGTTCAGCTACGAGACCGAAAGCTCGGCAGCGCTGGGCTTTGGCTTCCGCTGCGGCTTCCTTGGCTTGCTGCATCTGGAGGTGATCCGCGACCGGCTGGAGCGGGAGTATGATATTGACCTGATCACCACGGCGCCCTCGGTGATTTACAAGGTGTTCTTGCGCGATGGTTCGGTGGTGGAGCTGCACAACCCCGCCGACATGCCGGACCTCTCCTTGGTGGACCACATCGAGGAACCGCGCATCAAGGCCACTATTCTGGTGCCCGATGACTACCTCGGCGACGTGCTGAAGCTCTGCCAGGACCGGCGCGGCATCCAGCAGGACCTCACCTATGCGGGCACGCGAGCGATGGTGGTGTATGACCTGCCGCTCAACGAAGTGGTGTTTGATTTTTACGACCGCCTGAAATCGGTCACCAAAGGCTATGCGAGCTTTGACTACACCATGGAGGGCTACCGCGAGGACCAGTTGGTGAAGATGCAAATTCTGGTGAATGACGAGCCGGTGGATGCTTTGAGCACCATGGTCCACCGCGCCCGGGCCGAGGCGCGGGGGCGGGCGATGTGTGCCAAGCTCAAGGAGCTGATCCCGCAACACATGTTCAAAATCCCGATTCAGGCGGCGATTGGCGGGCGGATTATCGCGCGCGAAACCATCTCGGCCCTGCGCAAGGATGTGACGGCAAAATGCTATGGCGGCGACGCGACCCGAAAGCGCAAGTTGCTTGACAAGCAGAAAAAGGGTAAGAAGAAGATGCGGGAATTCGGGCGGGTCAGCATCCCGCAATCGGCGTTTATCAGCGCGTTGAAGATGGATGATTAGGGGGGAGGACCCTCGACCAAGCGCGATAATCACTCATATAAGCACTATTTTGCGCATTTGTTATTGCTTTCTTAACCCTTTTTGCCTATCTAAAGGAGGTCATGGGTCGCCACGCCTCTCCTTTGGAAGCGCAAACAGGCGGCCCTTTTTTGTAATGTGAGTTGTCTTTGGGTGCATTTCACAAAAAGCACATGCCAGCCGGCGAGATTGTAGCACTTCTCGTATCAAAAGGGCTGGTGGTTAAAGACAAAGCGGCCGCGGCAGCGTTTATTTCCACAGTTGGCTATAGCCGCCTGCTGATCTATTTGCAAAGCCGTCGAAATACAGAAGCTGAAGGGAAACCCTTCAAATCCGGCACCACATTTGAAGAAATAATTGCGATTTATCAGTTGGATGCCAGGCTGCGCGCCTTCACCTTCCCCGCATGTGCCGAAGTCGAGATCCTTTTTCGAAACGCCTATTCGGAAGTTCTGACCGAGCGCTTCGGCCCGCACCCCTACACATCCGGCATTTTCAAGAGCGATGCAGCGGCACAGGACGCGATGCGGCTTTTGTCGGAACTTTACTACGGTCGCCTTGGTCAGGATCGTCGGGCACGACATTACTTCCGGAAGTATCGGCAGCCAACCCTTCCCCCTATTTGGACGCTCAAGGAATTTTTCACCTTTGAAAAGTCCTCTCGGTTCTTCAACACTCTGGATGATGAAATTTGCACCGAAGTTTCCAAGCGGATGGGGTTCGCTATATCCAACCATGATATTCTTAAAAGCTGGATAAAGGCGATCAATGATCTTCGCAATGTCTGCGCACATCATGACCGGCTTTTCAATCGCGCCTTCCAAAAACAACCGCAAAACTACCGCAAAGCCAATTTGTTTGCGGATGCGGAAAAGCACAAGCTGGCGGGCATTTTGAAATGCGTTGATTTCCTTACTTCTGACGGTGTTTCTTGTTTCGAGGGCGCAAAAAGTCTGATTTCGGCCAGTAAATATGTCTCGCTATCCGAAGCCGGGTTCAAATAACCTGCTAAACCACCGCATTCACCCCCATCACTCGCCAATTGTTCGATTTGTGCAAGTAATCCAGCCTTGTCAGCGAAAAATTGTTGATTTTGAACGAGAATACGGAAGTGGTCGGCATGGCTGTGGCCTGCTTCAGGGCGGCCAGAATGACGGCGAAATGGGCTACGATGATGATATTTCCCTGCGGGCCGGGGGCGTGCAGGGCGTTCAGGGCCGTTTCTATGCGCTGGCTGAGTTCATCAAAGCTTTCGCCATTGGGCGGGGCCACTTTCCCCGGGGTTTCCCAGAAGGCGCGCCACAAGGCGGGGTCGGCTTTTTCGACGGTGTCGAAATCCTGCCCGTCCCAATCGCCAAAATCCATTTCGCGAAATTGCGGAGCTTCGGGCAGCCATGTTTGCCCGTTCCAGATCGCCTTGGCCGTCTCGCGGGCGCGGCTGAGGTCGGAGGACAGGATCTTGGCATCCGTGGGCAGGCAGGCCTTCAAGCGTTCAATTTGCGCACCATCCGAGAGGTCGGCGGAGAGGTCGAGGTGGCCGCAGAAGCCTTTGGCATGGGTCGGGCCGTGGCGGATGAACCAGTAAGAGGTGGTCATTGCGGAGCCTTGAGGGCAAGCGGCAAACCGGCGGCGATGAAGGTGACGCGGGCGGCGGCGGCGGCAAAACGCTGGTTGAGGTGCCCTTGGGCGTCGCGAAACGCGCGGCTGATCGGGTCGGCAGGCACGAGCCCGAGGCCAAGCTCGTTGCTCACCGCAATCACCGCCGCCCTGCTTGCCGCAATCGCGCCCAGCAGGCGGTCGGTTTCGGCTCCGATAGTGTGGCCCGCCGCCAGTTGGTTGGAAAGCCAGAGGGTCAGGCAGTCGAGCAGCACCACCTTGCCGCCCAGCCCCGAAAGCGGCGTGCACAGGTCCAGCGGGGCCTCGATAAGCTGCCAGTCCGGCCCGCGCCGCGCCTGGTGGCGGGCGATTTTCGCGGCCATTTCACCGTCCCCCGCCTGCCCCGTGGCAAGGTAGACCAGCGGCCGGCCCGTAGCTTGCGCGAGGCGCTCGGCATAGGCGGATTTGCCGGAGCTGGCACCGCCGAGAATGAGGGTCAGGTTGTCCATGCGGCTTGGGTATCACATAAAGGTGTCGGGGAAAACTTGTTAAGCGCGGCAAAACTAACTACACTCCGAAACAGGTAAATAAAGCGGGGCGTGATGCTGGCTGGTAAAAACATTTTGCTGATTATCGGCGGCGGGATTGCCGCCTATAAGGTGCTGGAGCTGATCCGGCTGCTGGGGAAATCCGGTGCCAAAGTGGTGCCGGTGATGACGAGCGCCGCCGAGGAATTCGTGACGCCCCTGAGCGTGTCGGCGCTGGCGGGGGCACCGGTGCGCACGGCGCTTTTCAACCTCGAAGACGAGGCGGAAATGGGGCATATCCAGCTCACACGGGAGGCCGATCTGGTGGTGGTGGCCCCCGCCACGGCGGACCTGATGGCGAAAATGGCGCACGGGCTGGCCGATGATATGGCCTCTACCCTGCTGATTGCCCGCAATAAACCGGTGCTGCTGGCCCCGGCAATGAACGTCGCCATGTGGGAAAACGCGGCGACCAAGCGCAATGTGGACACCCTGCGCGCGGATGGTTGCGCCTTTGTCGGGCCGGATGAGGGCGACATGGCTTGCGGCGAGGTCGGCTTTGGCCGGATGGCCGAACCTGCGGCGATTTTGGCGGCGATTGAGGGGCAGTTCACGGAGGGGTCGTTAAACGGTAAACGAATTTTGGTCACCTCGGGGCCGACCCATGAGCCGATTGACCCGGTGCGCTATATCGCCAACCGCTCGTCGGGCCTGCAGGGGGCCGAGATCGCGCGGGCCTTGCTGGCGCGCGGGGCCCAGGTGGTGTTTGTGACCGGCCCGGCAGCGGCGGCGCGGCCCGAGGGGGCCGAGGTGATCGAGGTGGAAACGGCGCAGGACATGGCGGCTGCGGTGGAGGCCGCGGGGGCGCTGGATGCAGCGGTGTTCGCGGCGGCGGTGGCCGATTGGCGGGTAGCGCAGGCCAGTAACAGAAAGTTGAAAAAGGCCGCGGGGAAGGCCTTGCCAAAGCTGGAACTGGTTGAAAACCCTGACATTTTGGCCACAGTCTCCCAACGCAAAACGGGCCGGCCCAGGCTGGTGATCGGCTTTGCGGCGGAAACCGATGACGTGGTGGCCAACGCCACCGCCAAGCGCAAACGCAAGGGGTGCGACTGGATTTTGGCCAATGATGTGGGCGGCACCCGCCCGGTGATGGGCGGGCCGGATAATCAGGTGGTTCTGATCAGCGAAGACGGGGCCGAAACCTGGCCCTGGATGAGCAAAAAGCAGGTGGCCGAGGCGCTGGCCGCAAAGATCAGCGAGGCGCTGGCATGAGCTTTGTCAAGGTCAGAAAACTGCGGGATTTCGACTGGCCCCTGCCGGAATATGAAAGCGCCGGTGCCGCGGGCATGGATGTGCGCGCCGTTGTGGAAGGCGGGACGTTAACCGTTAAACCATTAGAGCGGGTGCTGGTGCCCACGGGGCTGGCAATGGAGATTCCGGCGGGCTTCGAGATGCAGATCAGGCCGCGCTCGGGGCTGGCCCTGAAGCACGGGGTAACCATGGTCAACGCGCCCGGCACGATTGATTCGGATTATCGCGGCGAGGTCGGTATCATCCTGATAAACCTGGGCAATTCTGATTATACATTGCAGCACGGGGAGCGGGTAGCGCAGATGGTTCTGGCGCCGGTCACCCGCTGCACATGGATTGAAACGGACATTTTGGAAGACACCCGCCGGGGCACTGGCGGGTTTGGTTCAACGGGAAACTAAATGTATTTATTGTCGAAAAAATCAAGCCTTGCTTTGGAAGCGGTTCTGGATGTGGCCTATAATGCCCGCCCCAACCCCGTGCAATCAAAAGATATTACCGAACGGCAAGGCATTCAGAGCCGCTATCTGGAGCAGGTGCTGCAATTTCTGGTGAAGCGCGGCATTCTGAAGGGGGTGCGCGGGCCCAAGGGCGGCTATACGCTGGCGCGGGAGCGGCGGCGGATCACTCTGGGCGATGTGCTGCGGGTGATCGAGGACCTCGAGAAAGAGGATGATAAAATGGACTCCGTCTCGGAGCTCGGGGAGAAGGTGATTCGGCCGATCTGGGCTGAATTCCACAGTGAAATGCTGTCCCGGCTGGACCAGATGACACTGGAAGACCTGTGCAATCGCGCAGAACAAGCCGGTGTCGAGCGCGCAGATGGCAACGGTATGGACTTTGTGATTTAGGGGGATGGAACGATGAGAAACAGGTCTAGAGGGCTGATATATAACGATATTACCGAAACTTACGGGGGCACGCCTCTGGTGAGGTTTTCCCGCTTTGCGGCGACAATGAATGTGGAAGCCGAGATTTGCGGGAAGTTGGAGTTTTTCAACCCGCTGGCCTCGGTGAAAGACCGGATCGGTGTGGCGATGGTGGATGCGCTGGAGAAAAGCGGCGCGCTCAAGCCGGGCGGCACCTTGATCGAGCCGACCTCGGGCAATACCGGCATTGCGCTGGCTTTTGTCTGCGCGGCGCGGGGGTATCGGCTGATTCTCGCCATGCCGGAAAGCATGTCGGTGGAGCGGCAGCAAATGTTGGCGCTGCTCGGGGCGGAGCTGGAGCTCACCGATGCCGCTTTGGGCATGGGGGGGGCGATAGCACGCGCGGATGAGCTGGCGGCAGAGATTGAGGGCGCGATCATACCGCAACAGTTTGAAAACATGGCGAATCCGGATGTGCACGCGCGCACGACGGGCCGCGAAATCTGGGAGGATTGCGGCGGCGAAGTCGATGTTTTTATCTCGGGCGTTGGCACGGGGGGCACGCTCTCGGGCGTGGCGCGGGTGCTGAAAAAGGGCAATCCGAAGGTGCATATCGTTGCGGTGGAGCCCGAGGATTCGGCGGTGCTCACCGGCGGCGCGGCGGGGCCGCACAAGATTCAGGGCATCGGCGCGGGATTCGTGCCGGCAACGCTGGATGAGAGCCTGATCGACGAGGTGCTGACCATAGGCAACGAGAGCGCCTTTGATATGGCGCGCGGGCTGGCGGAACTGGAGGGCGTTCCGGTGGGCATTTCCTCCGGCGCAGCCCTGGCGGCGGCGGTGGAAGTCGGGCTGCGGGATAACATGGCAGGCAAGCGCATTGTGGTGATTCTGCCCAGTTTCGCCGAGCGTTACCTGTCCTCCGGCCTGTTCGACACCCTCCGATGAGCGTGCTCTATGCGGGCGGGCTTTGGTCTGTTTTTCTGTTCACCGCTTTGGGGTGCGGCTATATCTGGGCGCTGAACGGGCCGCGCTGGGCCTACGGGGCGTTATTGGGGCTGGCTGTTCTTGTCATCACCGGCTCGCAGGCCTTGCCGGAAACCCACCCCTTGCGTATCAGCATTGCCGCCGGGCTGCACTGGTGGAAGGGCGCGGCCCTTGTCGCCTTTCCGGTGCTGCTTTATGCCATGGGTATCCGCTGGATCAAAAAGAAAGTGAATGCCCGTCATGACCCCTGAAGAGATAGAACGCTACGCCCGTCATATCGTGCTGCGCGAAATCGGCGGGCCGGGGCAACAGCGGTTGTTAAACGCTAAACTACTTTGTATTGGCGCGGGCGGTCTTGGCAGTCCGGCTTTGCTCTATCTGGCCGCCGCCGGTGTTGGCACCCTTGGTATTGTCGATGATGACACGGTGAGCCTCTCCAACCTGCAACGGCAGGTGCTGCACAGCACCAAGGCCGTCGGCACCCCCAAAACCGAAAGCGCGCAGCGGGCGCTGGCACGGGTAAACCCGCATGTAAGGGTTGTTAAACACCCGATCCGGCTGGACGAGACCAATGTGGATGCGCTGATTTCCGGCTATGATCTGGTGCTGGACGGCACCGATAACTTCGCCACCCGCTACCTGGTGAACGCCGCCTGCGTGCGCGCCAAAATCCCGCTGGTCTCGGCGGCGATGAGTCAGTGGGAGGGGCAGATAAGCCTCTATGACCCCGCCCATGGCGGCCCCTGCTACCAGTGCGTTTTCCCTGAAGCTCCGGCCGCTGGCTTGGCCCCGAATTGTGCCCAAGCCGGGGTGATGGGCGCCTTGGCGGGCGTCATGGGCTCGATGATGGCGGGCGAGGCGATCAAGCAGATCACCGGCGCGGGGCAGGTTTTGCGCGGCGAAATCCTGATCTATGATTCCCTCTACGGGGACATCCGGAAACTCAAAACCAAGCCCAGCCCTACCTGCCCGATCTGCCGCCCCGCCTTCTAATTTTCAAAAATACTCCGGTGGGGGGCGCGGCCCGCGCCGCGCGGGGAGGCAGCGCCTCCCCATGGGCTGACGAGGTGGCCCGGTTTCCAAGCGCAATTTTGCATACAAATTGCTGGAGGAGGGTCGCCGAGGAAGCCCACCCTCGGCGCTTACAACATAGCAGGAACCACTTGGTCAGGCGGCCGATGCCCATCAGCGAAGGTCTTGATATTTATAATAACTTTCTCGCCCATCTCGATCCGCCCTTCCGATGTTGCTGAACCCATATGGGGCAGCAGCAGCACATTGTCCAACCCCTTCAGGCGTGGGTTGATCCGGTTGCCGTTTTCATAAACATCCAGCCCCGCTCCGGCCAGTTCACCCGCCCGCAACATCCGCGTCAGGGCGTTTTCGTCGATAACCTCGCCACGGGCGGTGTTGATGATATAGGCGGTCGGTTTCATCAATTTCAGCCGCCGCGCGTTGAGCAAATGGAAGGTCGCGGGGGTGTGCGGGCAGTGGATGGTCAGAATATCGACCCGCGCCAGCATCTGATCAAGGCTCTCCCAATAGGTGGCCTGCAAGGCCGCTTCGGTGTCCGGGTGCAGGCGCTTGCGGTTGTGGTAATGCACTTGCAGGCCAAAGGCCGCCGCCCGCCGCGCCACCGCCTGCCCGATCCGCCCCATGCCCAGAATCCCCAGCCGCTTGCCGCCAATCCGGTGCCCCATCAGCGCCGTGGGCGACCAGCCCTGCCATTGGCCGTGCTGCATCAGCATCGTGCCCTCGCGCAGGCGGCGGGGCACCGCCAAAATCATCGCCATGGTCATATCGGCGGTATCCTCGGTGAGCACGCCCGGGGTGTTAGACACCATAATCCCGCGTTGCAATGCGGTTTGCACGTCTATGTGGTCAAATCCCGCGCCGTAATTGGCAATCAGGCGCATATTTGGCCCGGCCTGGGCCAGAATCCGCTGGTCGATCCTGTCGCCGATGGTGGTGACCAGCACATCCGCCCGCCCCATCGCCGCCCCCAGCGCGGCCGCGTCCATTTGGCCGCCCCGGGATAGTTCAACGTTAAACAACTCGCTCAGCCGTGTTTCCACCGGTTCGGGGAGCTGGCGGGTCACCACCACTTTGAGCGGCGCATTGCCGGAGGATGCAGCGGCCATATCAAACCTTCCTTTTTGCCTCGGTCTTGCGCTATAATGGCAGGAAATCCCGCAAAGGGAAATAATATTTCGTGCGCACCGGATCAGAGGCAGGCAAGGTGAAAAAAATCGGGATTCCCGGCATTCTCGCGGCGCTGTTGCTGGCGGGCGCGGCGCTGGCCCAGCAGGTGGGGCAGGTCACCCATCTGCCGATTCCGCGCTTTGTCTCCCTGAAAAGCAGCTCCGCCAATGTGCGGCGCGGGCCCTCGCTGAGCAACCGGATTGACTGGGTTTTGCGCCACCGCGGCACGCCCCTGATCGTGCGGGCCGAGTATGGCGACTGGTTCCGGGTCGAGGATGTGGATGGCGAGGGCGGCTGGGTCTATACCAAATTGCTGAGCAACCGCCGCACGGTGCTGGTGGTGAAAGACATGCTGTTGCTGCGCGAATCCCCTTCCACCGGCGGGCGCAAGCTGGCGCGGCTGGAGGCGGGGGTGCTGCCGCGCCTCAATGCCTGCCAGCCCGATTGGTGCGAGGTCAGCATCGAGGGTTACACCGGCTGGCTGCCCAAATCCGGCATCTGGGGGGTGCTGCCGGACGAAATCATAAATTAATTTCGACGGAATGCCCGCCTCCCCGCGTTAGACAAGGGAATGCAAGGAGGACACAATGCCAACACGATCACAGGTTATTCAGGCCGCGCGCTTTGAATACGGGATTCGCCCCGACGAAACCCGCTTCAACGGCAGCCTGCTGGAGCAACTCACCGGCGAAGACCCGCTGGACGCGCTATTGCCCGACGCCGACACCGCGACCCGCTTTGCCCAACTCCAACGGGTTCGGGAAATGCGGCGCTCTATGGGTGGCGGTGCGGCCGCTTTCAAGAAAACCATGAAAGAGCTCAGAAGCCAGGGCGCACGGGATGCCATGCATATTTTCGCGCGTATGGTGCAAAACCCGCGCGGTTTCCGCGAGCGCCTCACCGCCTTCTGGCTGGATCATTTCACCGTCTCGCCCAAGGACCCGCAAGAAGATTACATGCTGATCGCCTATGTAAACGACGCGATCCGCCCCCATATAGCGGGCCGGTTTTCCGCTTTGCTCAAAGCGGCTGTTACCCATCCCTCCATGGTGTTTTATCTTAATCAGAACAACTCCATAGGCCCCAATTCGCCGCGTGGGCGCCGGCAGGGCAAGGGCCTGAATGAAAACCTCGCCCGCGAGGTGATGGAATTGCACACGCTGGGGGTTGGCGGGCCTTACACGCAAGACGATGTGCGGCAATTCGCCGAGTTGCTGACCGGCCTTGGCATTGGCCCCGGGGGGATGCGTTTTGAACCCAACCGCGCCGAGCCGGGGGCGGAAACCATCCTTGGCCACAGCTATGGCGGCGGGGAGCCGCGCCTTGAGGACATCTATGCCTTCCTTGATGATCTGGCGATGCACCCTGCCACGGCGGCGCATCTGGCCCGCAAGCTGGTGGTGCATTTCATCGGCCCCGCTGCGCGCCCCGCTCTGGTGGCCCGCATGGCCGATGCCTATCTGGCCTCGGGCGGTAACCTGATGGCGCTTTACGAGGTGCTGTTGAGTGACCCCGCCGCCACGGCTTCTGACTTCCCCAAAGTCCGGCCACCGATGGAATATGCTGCCACCGTGCTGCGGGCGCTGAATTTTGACGCCGAAAGCATCCTGAATGCCAGCATGCGCGACACCCGCAAATTTGGCAAAGCCTTATCGGCCATGGGTCAGCGGCCCTTCAAGCCCGGCGGCCCCGATGGCTGGCCCGAGGAGGCCGAAAGCTGGGTGACCCCGCCGCAACTGGCAGCCCGCATTGCCTGGGCCGGAGAGGCCGCCCGAGACTATGTAGACACCCCCGACCCCCGCGCCCTGTTGCAGGCCGTGCTGGGCGACACCGCCCCCGAGGCGCTGTCCTTCGCCGTGAGCGGTGCCGAAACCAAATGGGAAGGCGTGGCGCTGCTGCTGGTCTCCCCTTCCCTGATGCGCCGATAGGAGGCTGACATGACCCTTTCCAGACGTAAATTTCTTATTCAATCCACCCTGTTGGGCTGCTCTGCCGCCGCCTCGCCGCTGCTTACACCGGTGACGCTGGCCGCCGCCCCCGGGGATAACCGCCTAGTGGTGATTATCCTGCGCGGGGCCATGGATGGGCTCGGCGTGGTGCGCCCTTATGGCGATGCCAATTTCACCAGCTACCGGCCGTCATTGGCCAATCGAGAGGGCACGCAAGACCTCGACGGCTTCTTCGCCCTCAACGGCGCGCTTGGCGATCTGATGCCACTGTGGCGCGCCAAGGAGCTTGCCTTTGTGCACGCGGTTTCGACCCCCTACCGCGACAAGCGCAGCCATTTTGATGGCCAAGACCTGCTGGAAACCGGCAGCAATGATTCCGCCGCCGCGCCCAAAGCGGGGGCCACCGGCTGGCTCAACCGCGCCCTCGGCCTGCTGCCCGACGCGCGGCAGGAAACCGCCTTTTCGGTCGGGCCCGCGCGGATGTTGCTGCTCGACGGCCCGCAGCCCTATTCAAGCTGGAGCCCGAACGCGGACCTTGAGATGTCGCCGCAAACCGAAGCACTACTGGCGAAAATTTATGCCGATGATCCGCTGTTTGCGGATTCGGCAGAAATGGCCATGGCGCTTTCGGCGAAAACCGATGCCACCATGGCGCGCGGGCGCGAAGGCAACGCCAAGATTCTGGCCGCCTTTGCCGCCGCGCGGCTCAATGAGGAAACACGGATCGCCAGTTTCTCCATTGGCGGCTGGGATACCCACAATAATCAGAGCCGCAACCTCGCCCGGGCTCTGGGCCAGCTTTCACAGGCCATTCTGGCGCTGAAATCAGGCCTTGGGGCCAATTGGCAGCGCACCACCGTTATGGCGGTTACGGAGTTCGGCCGCACTGCGCGCGAAAACGGCACCAAAGGCACCGATCACGGCACCGGCGGGGCCATGGTGCTGGCCGGCGGGGCGCTGAATGGCGGCCAGGTGTTTGGCCAATGGCCCGGGCTCGGCGAGTTCGACCTCTACCAGAACCGCGACCTGCAACCCACGGATGACGTGCGCCGCTACATGGGCTGGGCCTTGCGGGACCTCTTCGGGATGGAGGCCAGCGCCATTGGCTCCACCGTGTTCCCCGGGGTGGATATGGGCGAAAATGTAGGGATTATCGCGTAAAACAACGGGCGTTAACCTTTCTTAAACCTATCCGGTAAATGGTTAACGGATGGATGCAAGCGTAGGGGTTATCGCCCGTAGTTATACGGTCGCCTTTCACGGGGTGGAGGCCAAAAAGATCGAGGTGCAGGTGGCGCTGGCCTCGGGGATTCCGGCGTTCAACCTTGTGGGCCTGCCCGATAAGGCGGTGTCCGAGGCCAAGGAGCGGGTGCGCGCGGCGATCACGGCGCTGGGGCTGGCGCTGCCTGCCAAGCGCATCACCATCAATCTTTCCCCTGCTGACCTCTTGAAAACCGGCTCGCATTTTGACCTGCCCATTGCGCTAACCCTAATGGCGGCGATGGATGTTTTGCCCCGCGAACAGCTTGAGGGGCAATACAGCCTTGGGGAGCTGTCGCTGGACGGTTCCCTTGTGCCCGTCACCGGCGCTTTGCCCGCCGCGCTGGCCGCCGCCCAAGATGACTGCGGGTTGATCTGCCCCGCCGTCTGCGGGCCGGAAGCCGCCTGGGTAGAGGCCGCGCGGGTGCTGGCCCCCGCTAACCTGCTGGACCTCGTCAACCATTTCTCCGGCCGTACCGTGCTTTCCGAGGCCACCCCCGGCGAGGTGCAGGGGCTGGACGACCACCGGGACCTGCGCGATGTGCGCGGGCAGGAAAAGGCCAAGCGGGCGCTGGAAGTGGCGGCGGCGGGGGGGCACCACCTGCTGATGGTCGGCCCGCCGGGTTCCGGCAAATCCATGATGGCGGCGCGGATGCCCGGGCTTCTGCCGCCGCTTTCCCCTGCCGAAGCGCTGGACACCTCGATGATCCACTCCCTCGCGGGGGTGCTGGAAGAAGGCGGCATTTCCCGCCAGCGCCCCTTCCGCAGCCCACACCACACCGCCAGCATGGCCGCCATGGTCGGCGGCGGCAGGGGCGCGCAACCGGGCGAGATTTCCCTGGCCCATAACGGGGTCTTGTTCATGGATGAATTCCCCGAATTCCCGCGCACCGTGCTGGAAACCCTGCGCCAGCCGATTGAAACCGGCGACGTGGTGGTCAGCCGCGCCAACGCCCATGTGCGCTATCCTGCCCGCTTCATGCTGCTGGCCGCCGCCAACCCCTGTAAATGCGGCTATATGGGCGACGCCGCGCGCGCCTGTGGCCGCGCCCCGCAATGCGGCGAGGATTATCTGGGCCGCATATCCGGCCCGCTGCTGGACCGGTTCGATGTGCGAATCGAGGTTCCCGCCGTGCCCGTGGCCGAGCTTTCCGCCGCCCCAACAGGTGAAACCAGCGCCACGGTGGCGGCGCGGGTGCGGGCGGCGCGGGAGATGCAGGCGGCCCGTTACGCGGGGCTGGAGGGGATCAGCACCAATGTGGCGATTGAGGGCGACGTGCTGGAACAGGCCTGCGTGATGCGCCCTGAAGCCTCGGAAATGTTGCTTAGCGCCGTGGATAAATTCCGGCTCTCGGCCCGCGCCTTCCACCGCATCCAGCGGGTGGGCCGCACCATTGCCG
The DNA here is from genome assembly GCA_026995265.1 of Paracoccaceae bacterium. Taxonomy (GTDB): domain Bacteria; phylum Pseudomonadota; class Alphaproteobacteria; order Rhodobacterales; family Rhodobacteraceae; genus UBA3077. Next base: position 1,609 of record JALWPC010000252.1, on the reverse strand, counting down.
ACCTGCGCGGCGACGCTCAAATAAGCAAAGCCGACATCGCGGAGGCTATTGGGTATCGGCTGGCGTTTTAGATCTCAAGAACATTCGGACCCTGCGCAGAGTGGCATCGGCTTCCGGCAAGTGGCCATGAAAAAAAGGCCAGACATGCGGCGCATTTTCAATAATCTCAACGGTAACCGCCACACCTTGCGCCCGCAGCTTGGCCGCCATAGCCAGCGTATCATCTCGCAAAATCTCTCTAGTGCCTACGCTTAGGAAAACCGGCGGTGCGCCGACAAAATCCCCGAATAGCGGTGAGGCCAGCGGGTTCTTGAAATCCTCGGTGATATACATATCCCGCACCTCTTCCATACGCTCAGCCGGAAGCATCGCCTCTGATTTCGCATTATCTTTCACGGATTGGCTCTGCAAGGTTTGGTCGGTTAGGGGGCTAAAGGCCACCACTGCGCGCGGTTTGGTCAGTTCCTTGGCTAAAATCGCATGAAGGAGCGCCAGCGCAAGCCCGCCTCCCGCACTGTCTCCGGCAATAGAAATGTCGGTATGGCCACACCCAACAAGCGCCTGATAGGCGGTCAGGCAATCGTCAATCGCGGCGGGAAAAGGCTGCTCGGGCGCAAGGCGATAGTCAACCGAATAGGCCGTCAGGCCGCTATCTTCCGCCAGTTTCGCCGCGAAACGGCGGTGGGTTTTGGCAGTCCCGAAAATGTAAGCGCCACCGTGTAGGTAGAGCAATATGCCTTTCTTCCCATTGCCAATTTTAAGCGCTGAAACGCTATTTTGCCCATGGGCCAGCGCCTCTCGGCACATTGGCGTGCCACGCTTGGGCCGGAAAAAAAGCCGCGTTTGCAGGCTCATGCGACGACGGATCGGGCGTGGGTCAACGGCATTCGAGAGCGCGCGTTTCTCGATATGGCGCAATAGAAAATTGATGACGGTTAGCCGGATGGACATCAGCCGATTTTCGCCTCTATCGCGTCCCAAATCAGCGCCGCAACATTGGTGCCGTCAAATCTTTCCAGCTCTTGAATGCCGGTGGGCGAGGTCACGTTGATTTCGGTCAGATAATCGCCAATAACATCGATTCCGACAAATATTTGCCCTTTTTCCCGCAATAAAGGTCCGATTTGTGCACAAATTTCGAGGTCGCGCGCCGTCAGCCCCACCTTTTCCGGGCGCCCGCCAACGTGCATATTGGAGCGGGTTTCTCCCTTGGCGGGCACGCGGTTGATGGCGCCCACGGGCTCGCCATCCACAAGGATAATCCGCTTGTCGCCCCCCGCAACATCCGGCAAAAACTTCTGCGCAATCAGCGGCTCGCTGTTGATACCGGTGAAAAGCTCGTGCAGCGAGGTGAGGTTTTTATCCTCCGGCCCCAGCCGGAACACCCCCGCGCCACCATTGCCGTAAAGCGGCTTCAGAATGATGTCGCCGTGCGCGGCCTTGAATTCCCTGATCGTCTCCAGATCCCGCGCAATCGTCGTTGGCGGGGTCAGCCCCTCAAAACGCAGCACCAGAAGTTTCTCGGGATAGTTGCGCACCCAGAACGGGTCGTTCACCACCAGCGTCTCGGGGTGGATCATGTCCAGCAGGTGGGTGGTGGTGATATAGC
>JALWPC010000251.1 GCA_026995265.1 Paracoccaceae bacterium | reverse complement strand
AAATCGCGCCCAGCGGGGTGGCGTTCTGTGCCATCAGCCGGCCGCCCATTTCGGTGGCGATGCCCGCGGAAATGGCGAGGCCGAGGCCCACGCCCTTGCCCGGGGCCTTGGTGGTGTAAAAGGGTTCAAACAGGGCTTCCGGGTCTTCAAAGCCGGGGCCGTTGTCGCGCACGGTCAGGCGGGCGGTGTCGCCGCGCTCAAGGGTGATTTCGATCCGGGGTTCGGGAATGTCTTTCAGCGCATCCAGCGCATTGCGCAACAGGTTGATGATGATTTGCTCGACCCGCACGCTGTCGCCCATGGTGCAGACCTTGCCATCGGGCAGGTTTTGCACGATGCGCACGGTTTCCTTGCCCAGTTGCGGGGCCATCATCGCCATGGCGGAGCTGACGCATTCGCGCAGGTCGATTACCTCGGCCCCGTCGCCGGATTTGCGGGCATAGGATTTGAGCTGCTGGGTTATGGCGCCCATGCGGGTGATCAGGTCGTCAATGCGCTGGAAGCTGGATTTGGCCTCCTCCAGCCGCCCCCGCGCCACCAGAAGCTTGGCCCCCGCCAGATAGGTGCGCATGGCGGCCAGCGGCTGGTTGAGCTCGTGGCTTACCGCCGCCGACATCTGCCCCAGAACCGCCAGCTTGGAGGCCTGCTCGAGGTTTTGCTCGGCCGATTGCAGGTTGCGCTCGGCGCGCTGTCGGTGTTCCATCTCGGCAGAAAGACGGGTGTTGAGCGCCCGCAGTTCCTCGCTCTCGAGGCTCAACCGTTCGGATTCCTGCGCACGGCGGCGGGAGAGGTAGAAAAACAACAGAGCTGCGGCAATGGCCATGCCCATGATTTCAAGTGCCAGAATGGCGTTTACCCGCGCGGCAACATTCTGCGTGGAAGCAAAATAGTTGATCCGCCAGCCGCGAAAGCCCACAGGGGATTCGGCGGCAAACAGGCGCACGCCGTCAATAAACACGAAATCATTCAGCGGGGTTTGCTGGAGTGCATCCAGCACGCGGCGCGAGGTCGAGCTTGGCGCGGTTTCCAGCAGGCTTTGCACCGATTTGCGTCGCCAGTTCAGCTCGGAAGACAGCTGGATTTCCCCCTGGGAATTCACCAGCGCCACCAGCAGGCCCAGACGTCGCCACAGCACCTCTTGGGCGCGCAGGTCTACTTCCACTACCACCACACCTATTGATTTTGGGCCCGATTTTACCTTTTGTGAAAAGAAAAACCGATAGGTGTTTTGCCCGGTCGAGGAGGTGGAGAAAACCGTGCTGGAGTTGCGCAGCGCATTGATAAAATAGGGCTCGCCCCGAAAGAACTTGCCGATCTGGCGGCGGTTGGAACTGGCCACAACCCGCCCGGATATATCCAGCAAAAACACCGAGGCCGAGCCGATTTCCTCGGAAATCTGGATCAGGCGCTG
>JALWPC010000250.1 GCA_026995265.1 Paracoccaceae bacterium | reverse complement strand
ATCAAGGCCACCACCTCCGAAAAGCTCGGCTTTACGGGCAGAAAAGAAGGAATCGCCGCTATGGCCACCGCAACATTGGTGAAATTATGAGCAGACTTATCGCAACCGTCTTCGGCATCGGCCTGATCCCCTTTGCGCCGGGCACATGGGGCAGCCTTGTGGCTATTCCCATGGCCTATGGCATCCACTATGCAGGCGGCTTTCCGGCACTGCTGGTGGCGACGGTGGCCGTCTATTTTCTGGGCCTCTGGGCGACCACCGAGGTAACGCGCGGCAAAGATAACCACGACCCCTCGGAAATCGTCATTGACGAGGTGGTGGGCCAATGGGTGGCCCTGCTCGGTGTCTCCGCCGGCCTCTGGTTTGCGGGCGTCCCGAACCATATTTTCCCTTACCCCGGCTGGGTCAGCGCCTTTGTGCTCTTCCGCCTGTTTGACATCTGGAAGCCGTGGCTGGTGGGCTGGGCGGACCGCAAAACCACGCCAACGGGGGTGATGCTGGATGATGTTATCGCCGGGCTTTTCGCCATGGTGATCACCGTTGCTGCGGCGGGCGTGGCCCATGGGCTGATCATGAAATGAGCCTTGCGCAACAGGTGATAGAGGCCGCCCGCGCGGCGGGGGTGCAAATCGCCACCGCCGAAAGCTGCACCGGCGGGCTGCTGGCGGCGGCCCTCACCGATATTGCCGGGGCCTCAAAGGTGTTTGACCGTGGCTTTATCACCTATTCCTATGCCGCCAAGCCCGAGGTTTTGGGGGTGAGCCCTGAAACGGTTGAAGCCTACGGGGCGGTGAGCGCCGAGGTGGCGGCGCAAATGGCCAGCGGGGCCCTGGCCCATAGTGACGCCGATATTGCCGTGGCGATCACCGGCATTGCGGGGCCGGTTGAGGGCAGCGATAAGCCGGAAGGCCGCGTTTGGTTTGCCATTGCCACCCGTGAATCCGTGGAGCCGATGGGGCGGGAGTTTGGCGCGATTGGCCGCGCCAAGGTGCGCCAAGCCAGCGTGGAACAGGCGCTATGCCTGCTGCTCGGGGCCATAAAGCGCTAGGGCGCGGTCCTCGAATGCCTTCACAATCCGGCGCATCGCCTCGCCGAATACAACGCCGATCACCCCCTGTAACACCTTGGATTTAAACTCAAAATCCACATGGAAATCGGCAATGCAGCCCTGCTCTGCGGGCAGAAAATGCCAGTAATTGACCAGATATTTGAACGGCCCGTCCAAATACTCCACCTCGATCTTGTGGCTTTCAGGGTGCATGGTCACGCGGCTGGTAAAGCGCTCGCGAAACAGCTTGAAAGAGATGATCAGGTCAGCCTCCACCACCTTGCCATCCGCCGTGTCCCGCGCGCTCCTGATCCGCGCCCCCGTGCACCACGGCAGGAATTCGGGGTATTTGGCAATGTCGGC
>JALWPC010000249.1 GCA_026995265.1 Paracoccaceae bacterium | reverse complement strand
CTGCGCAAGGCTGATGCGGTTTATATCGACCAAATCCGCAAGCATGGGTTGTATGATGACATCTGGCAGGCTTTCGTGGCCATCCTCCCGGTGCGCACCGTGGGCGTCATGGGGGATGGGCGCACCTATGATTTCGCCTGCGCCCTGCGCGCCGTGACCTCGGTGGACGGCATGACGGCGGATTATTACCCGTTTTCCCACGAGTTCCTCGGCGAAACCGCCACGCGGATCATTAACGAGGTCGAGGGGATTAACCGCGTCACCTATGACATCACCTCAAAGCCCCCGGGCACCATCGAGTGGGAATAGCACATGGCCATTTTGGGTAACACCTTCAAAAAACACATGGAGGAAGGCGGGCTTTCCCATGCTTTGGGGCAGTATTTCCGCCGCCTATTGGGGCTGCTGAACCCGTTTCGCCGCTATCTCAACATGAACAGGCAAAGCCAGGCGCTGTGTGACCGCTTCATGCGGGAATTTGACGCCACCATCCACTATGGGCCGCTGAAAGGCGTGCGGATTCCGCGCAAATCCCATTGGGGGCGGCTTGACAAAGCCCCGATGCTGTTCGGGCTTTATGAACAGGAAGTGTTGCAGGCGCTTCTGGAGGTCGCGCCGCGCTTTCCGCATTTCATAGATTTGGGGGCGGCCGATGGTTATTATGGCGTCGGCATGGTGGCCGCCGGTCATTTCGAGCGCTCAACCTGCTTTGAAATCTCGCCGCGTGGTCGGCAGTTGATTGCCGAAAACGCGCGCGAAAACGGTGTGGCAGAGAAGGTGGAGATCCTCGGTAAAGCCGAACCCGGCTTTCATTCCGACATTTCCGCCGATATTCGCCAGAAATCCGTGCTTTTTGTCGATATAGAGGGGGCCGAGTTTGACGTGCTGAGCGACGACGTGTTTGCCGCGTTCGCGCGGTCGGTGATCATCGTGGAACTGCACGATTGGGCGGTGCCCGACGGGGCGGCCAAGCTGGCACATCTGCGTCGGCTGGCCGAAAAAACCCACACCATTCGGGAACTGACCACCACCGCGCGCGACCTGTCTGTGTTTCCCGAGCTCGACCTGTTGAATGACAGTGAACGCTGGCTGGTCTGCTCCGAGCATCGCGGGCAGCGGATGCGCTGGTGGGTGATGACCCCCGCGGCCTAACCACTGGACAGACCGCAGGGCCCAAACTATAGTTTTGGGCAAAAGGGAGAGGATCATATGCCAAAAGTATATCTGGAGGGGCTGCTCATTGCCCATTCCGCTGCCGAGCACGCGGTGGTGGACCTGTATCTTGATGACCACATCGCCCTCACCCGCGCCGAACCGGGCTGCCTGAAATTTGAAGTCAACCCTGACGCGACGGACCGCAACAAGTGGCACGTGTCCGAGGTGTTTGAGTCCGAAGAGGCATTCGAGGCCCATCAGGCCCGCGCCAAAACCTCGGAATGGGGGGAGGTTTCGGAACGACTGGAGCGACGGTTCAAAAAGCGTGTCGAATAGTCTGCGGGCCTTCATCTGGATGATGGGGGCGGTGCTGTCTTTCGTGCTCATGGCCGTGGCTGGCCGTGAAATTTTGAGGGAAATCAACACGTTCGAGCTTATGCTTTACCGCTCGCTGATCGGGCTGGCGGTGGTGCTGGGGCTGGTTCTGGCTCATCCGCGCGGGGTTTCGCTGCTGCGCACCGGCATCATCGGCCAGCATCTCACCCGCAATATCTTCCATTTTGCGGGGCAAAACCTGTGGTTCTTCGCCATTTCCGCCATTGCGCTTTCGCAACTGGTGGCGCTGGAGTTCACCAACCCGCTTTGGGTGGCACTTCTGGCCCCGTTTCTGCTTGGCGAATCCCTGACCCGGGAAAAATTTGCCGTGGTGCTGCTGGGCTTTGTCGGCGTGCTCATCGTCGCCCGCCCGGGGGTGGAGCCGCTTTCCTGGGGCCACGCCGCGGGGCTGGCCGCCGCCGTGGGTTTTGCCCTCAACGCCATGTTCACCCGCAAGATCATGCGCCATGACCATGTGCTCACGGTGCTCTTTTGGATGACATTCATCCAGTCCGGCTTTGCCTTCCTGCTCTCGCTGCACGGCGGCATCCCGTGGCCCTCCGCCGCGCTCTGGCCGTGGATTATTATCGTTGGCCTCACGGGGCTGAGCGCCCATTACTGCCTGACAACCGCGCTCGGGCTGGCCCCGGCCTCGGTGGTCGCGCCGATGGAGTTCATCCGCCTGCCGGTGATTGCTGCGGTGGGTATGTGGCTCTATCAAGAGCCGATCATGCTCACCGTGTTCATCGGCGGCGGGGTGATTCTCACCGCCAACCTTTTGAATTTGCGGTTAAAATCTTGAAGTTTCTGGCGGTGGTGGCGGGCTGAAGCCCGCCCTACAATGGTGCTGTGTAGGGCGGGCTTCAGCCCGCCACCCCCTTACCTGCCAAACCCGCGCTCAGGCCAGCGCCGCCTTCACCGCTGCGCCGACCTTGCCGAAATCCATCTGGCCGGTGTATTTACTCTTCAGCACGCCCATGATCTTGCCCATGTCGCGAATCGAGCTGGCCCCGACCTCTTCTATCGCGGCGGCAATCGCCGCCTCCACCTCGGCCTCGGTGAGCTGGCGGGGCAAAAACTCCTCGATCACCTTGATCTCGGCCCGCTCCCCCTCGGCCAGTTCCAGCCGTCCGGCCTCTTCAAACACTTTCGAGCTATCCTGCCGCTGCTTGATCATCTTCGCCAAAATCCCCATGATTTCGGCGTCGGAAACCCCCTCGACGTTTTCCTCGGACCGCGCCGCAATGTCCTTGTCTTTTATCGCGGCATTGATCAGCCGCAGGGTCGAAAGCCGCTTGGCGTCCTTCTCCCGCATCGCTTCTTTTTGCGCATCCAACAGGCGTTTACGGATCATAATGACTTCCAAAATAGCACCGGTAGCCCGGCAAGAGCGCCCCTTATATCGCGCAAACGGGAAATTCACAACCTCAACCGCTACGGCTTGACGCCGCGCCCCGCCCCGCATAGTTTGCGCAAAATCCCAAGCCAAGGATTCCCCATGCCCGATTTCAATCGCTCCGAAGCCGCACAGGCGCTTGCGCCGGCGGCCCATACCAGGCCCACGGCCTGCATTGCCATGGCCGACGGCACGGTGATCTATGGCATCGGCTTTGGGGCCGAAGGCGTGGCGGTGGCCGAGCTTTGCTTTAACACCGCCATGACCGGCTATCAGGAAATCATGACCGACCCCTCCTATGCGGGGCAGGTCATCACCTTCACCTTCCCCCATATCGGCAATACCGGCACCACGGCAGAAGACCACGAAACCGCGGCCCCTGTCGCCTCCGGCATGGTGGTGAAATGGGACCCGACCCGCCCCTCCAACTGGCGCGCCACCGCACCGCTGAAAACATGGATGTTCCAGCACGGCTGCATCGGCATAGGCGGGGTGGACACCCGCCGCCTGACCCGCGCCATCCGCCAGCACGGCGCGCCCCATGTGGCCATCCAGCACGCCGCCAATGGCGAGTTTGATATTGACGAGCTTCTGGCAAAAGCCCGTGGTTTCAATGGCATAGAGGGGATGGACCTCGCCAGAGAGGTCACCTGTGACATGCCTTATAAGTGGAACGAGCAACGCTGGGCCTGGGGCGAGGGCTTCCCCGAGGCCCCGCGCACGGGCCACAAGGTGGTGGCCATTGACTACGGCGCCAAGCGCAACATCCTGCGCTGTTTGGCTTCGGCGGGCTGCGATGTAACGGTGCTGCCCGCCACCGCCACCGCCGAAGAGATCATGTCTTATGAACCCGAGGGATTATTCCTCTCCAACGGCCCGGGGGACCCGAAGGCGACGGGCGAATACGCGGTGCCGATGATTCGGGAGATGCTGGCAAAGACGGATATTCCGATTTTCGGCATCTGCCTTGGCCACCAGATGCTGGCGCTGGCCCTTGGCGGCCAAACCCTGAAGATGAACCACGGCCACCACGGGGCCAACCACCCGGTGAAGGACGTCACCACCGGCAAGGTGGAAATCACCTCGATGAACCACGGCTTCGCGGTAGATTCGCAAACCCTGCCGGCAGGGGTGCGCGAGACCCATATCAGCCTGTTTGACGGCTCGAATTGCGGCATTGCCATGGAAGACCGGCCGGTTTTCTCGGTGCAATACCACCCGGAGGCCAGTCCCGGCCCGCAAGACAGTTTCTATCTGTTCGAGAAATTCGCCGAACATATGGCTAACGTTAAGTAATTGTTAAGCAATTCTTAATCTTTATGAATCAGGCTCATCGTTAAGTATTTAACGGTAGCCTTGATGACCCAGTATGTGACCCCTCCTGCGGATAGAATGCCTGCCAGAATCGGCGAAATCCTCCGGCAAAAAGGGGCGCTAAAGTCTGAGGATTTGCAGGTGGCGCTGGGCATTCAAAACCGGCACGAGGCCCGCCTGGGCGACATCCTGATCGCCCATGAATTTTCTACGCCCAAAGCCGTGAAAGACGCCCTGCGCGCCCAAACCCGCGGCGAGCTTTATGACATCACCGCCACCCCGCCCGACCCGGAGGTCCTGCAAGGGCTGGACCCGAAACAGTGCCTGCGCTTGCAAGCCATGCCGTGGCGGCGCGCGGGCCACACCCTGCTGGTCGCCGCCGCCGATACCCGCCGTTATAAGGAGATCGCCGCCGCCTTTTCCGGCCCAATCAGTCTGATCAAGGCCGATCCGGCGGTGATCCTTGGCAGTATTGAAACCATTTTCGCCGCCCATCTCACCCGCGCCGCCGCCCTCTCCTGCCCCGAAGCCTATAGCTGCCGAACACTGAACCCGCTACCCCGTAAAACCCGCACGGGGGTGCTGATCGGCCTCACGCTCGGCCTCGCCCTCGCCGCCCCACAAGCCGCGTTTATCGCCTTGTTTTGCTGGGCATTGCTGAGCAACCTCGCCACCGGCCTCTTGCGCATCACCGCGCTTTTCGCCTATCTGCGCCCGCACAAAAAGCCCCCGCACAACCCCGAGATTGCCCTGCTCGCCGCACACAGGAAACGCCCGAAAGTCTCGGTTCTGGTGCCGCTTTTTCGCGAGGACAAGGTGATTCCCGCTTTGCTTGAATCGCTTAACGCCCTCACCTACCCCAAGGAACTTCTGGAGGTGATCTTCCTGCTGGAGGCGCAAGACGACCTCACCCGCAAAGCCCTTTCCCGCATCCCGCTGCCCCATTGGGCCGAGGTGCTCACCGTGCCCGCCGACACCCTGCAAACCAAGCCCCGCGCCATGAACTACGCCCTGCCCTTCTGCACCGGCTCGATTGTCGGCATATATGACGCCGAAGACCGCCCCGACCCTGACCAGATTTGCAAAATCACCGCCCATTTCATGGCCGCCCCCGCCCGGGTGGCCGCCGTGCAATGCCATCTGGATTTCTACAACACCGGGGCCAACTGGCTTTCGCGCTGCTTCACCATCGAATATGCCGCGTGGTTTCGGGTGATCATGCACGGAATGCAACGCCTCGGCCTGCCCCTGCCGCTGGGGGGCACCTCGGTTTTCATGCGCCGCGATGCGCTGGAACGGCTTGGCGGCTGGGATGCCCATAACGTCACCGAAGACGCGGACCTCGGTATGCGCCTCGCCCGCTTTGGCTACCGCTGCGACATGGTGGATTCGACCACATGGGAAGAAGCCAACAAGGTGCCGGTGGGCTGGATAAAGCAACGCTCCCGCTGGATAAAAGGCTTTATTATCACGTGGTTAACCCAAATGCGCCGCCCCCGCGCCTTGCTGAAAGACCTCGGGCTTGCGGGCTTCATCACCCTGCAAATCGTGCTGCTTGGCACCGCCACCGCCTTCCTGCTGGCCCCGGTTTTCTGGGCCATGTGGCTGGGGGTGTTCGGCTTTGACTGGGGGTTTTTCAGCCTCCTGCCCGCATGGGTCTGGCAGGGGGCGTTTGTGGTTTTGCTTGCGGGCAAGGCGGTGATGCTCAGCATCGCCGCACT
>JALWPC010000248.1 GCA_026995265.1 Paracoccaceae bacterium | reverse complement strand
CGCCCTTCAAAATTCGACCGCGAGTCTGCCATCGACACGGTGATGCAGGAAATCTGGCGCAACGGGTTCGAACGCGCCTCGGTCAAGGCGCTGTCGGAGCGGCTGGGGATCACGCGGTCGAGCTTCTACAACGCCTTCGACAGTCGCGAGGCGCTGTTCGAAAAGGTTCTGGCGCGCTATTTCGCCCAAAGCCCCGACCGCCCGCTGCGCGAGGCCGGGCCCGAAACCCCGATCCGGCCGCTGCTGAGCGCGGTCTTTCGCGAGGTCTGCCGGGCGCGCGCCGCCGATGCCGAAGGCCGCGGCTGCATGGTCATCAACGGCGTGGCCGACCGCTGCCATGGCGATCAGGCGGGCGATCACCTGGCCACGCTGCTGGCCGAGGCGCTGCTGGGCTCGCTTGCCCGCATCCGCCAGCTGCTCGACTGGGCGCAGGCGCGCGGCGAGATCGCAGCCGACGCAGATACGCAGGCGCTTGCCATGGCGGTGCAGCAGCTTCTGGCCGGGCTGTCGGTCGTCTCCAAGGTGGTGCGTGACGAGGCGCAGCTGTGGGCCGGTACGGCGCTGACGCTGAAGGGGCTGGGGCTGCTGGCAGAAGGTGGAAACGATGCATGATTTTGCCAAGATCCATGCCATTGCAGCGGCCCGCAAGGGCGGCGAGGCGGCGCTTGAGGCGTTGCTTGCGCGCCCGCGTCCGGTGGATGCGCTGGTAGCCGAGCCTGATCACCGCTGGCTGGCGGCCTTTGCCCGGGCGATCTTTCAGGCGGGTTTCAGCCGCAAGGTGATCGCCGCCAAATGGCCGGGTTTCGAGGAAGCCTTCGCCGGTTTCGACCCCGGACGCCTGGCCATGTGGGCAGGCAGCGGGGAAATCGACCGCCTGCTGACGGATGCGCGCATCGTGCGCAATGGGCAGAAGATCGCCGCCGTGCTGGACAACGCGGTGTTCCTGCGGGAACTGGCGGCCGAGCATGGCGGGCGCGCCGGCCCCTGTCTGGCCCGCTGGCCTTCGCACGATTACGCCGGGTTGCTGGACCTGCTGAAGAGCCGCGGCGCGCGCCTTGGCGGTGCCACCGGCCAGCGGGCGTTGCGTGCCATGGGCCGCGACAGTTTCGTGCTGACCCCCGATGTCACCATCCGCCTGATCGCCGAGGGCGTGATCGAGCGGCCGGCCACCTCAGCCCGAGCACTGGCCCGGGTGCAGGCCGCGTTCAACGAATGGCGCACGCAGTCGGGCCGGTCGCTGACCGAAATCAGCCAAGTCCTGGCCTTCAGCATTGGCGAGTGACGGGCTGAAAATACCTGATTGCAGACACCAACTGCCTGGTAAAAAGGTGGAGAACGTTCGCCCGCGGTTCCGTCCCCTCCGCCACTATCACACCGGAATATGAATATGCCCAAATGCGCGGCGGTCTTGCTTGGCGGCGATACCCTAAAGCGTTTTGCGTTAGTTTGAATCGGCTTTGGCCGGCCTTTTTTCGGGGGTTGGCACTGGGCAGAGCGGGCTCAACGCATTCTGCCTTACGGCGTGCCGCACAATTCCACCCTGATCCCGTTATCGGGGGCATCGGGATTCCACCAAATATTTTTGGGCACCGTAACCGTCAGGTCTTCGGGGGTGTCAATCGGCTGGATGTCCCTGTCACGATGGGGATAATACGTCCGCTCCTGATCAAAGACATCGGAGATTTCTACGCGACCATGGGCAAGGATTGCGCGCGCATCAGCGGAAAAAACTAGGCAGGCGGAATCGCCCGCTTGCGAGGTTTCGGTGAGCGGCAGGTTGGTTATCTTATAAGCAACGGCCATATTCTTGATCCAGTCCCAACGATCGGGGCGCTGGAAATCGTTTGCCCAGGAGAGCTGCAGGCCGGTGTATTTCAGCGAGAGGCTGACGGATTTTCCGTCCGGGCTTATCACGCCAACCAGATCAAGAACGCATTCAAAAGTGGTGGCATAATTCTTGTATGTCTCCTGAAAATTCAACTGGTATGAAAAGACATTGCCGTCAAGCCGCGGGCGCACAGCTTCCGTGACACAGTCGATGCCGGTTTCGCCGGAGAGCGCGGTCATGGCGTCGTCGTTGGCCTCTGTGCCAAAATCCAGATACTGGAAGCCGGCGGTGGTATCGACCGTGTGAACATCTTTGCCCGGGTCATAATGGCTTGATCTCTCGTCTTCCGACAAAACATAGCTTCGGCGGGCGGTTTCGAACTCGATATTCACGCCAAATGAGATGTTTATGCTTTCAAGATGCCCTATTTTTACCTCTGTATTCGGGCTGCCGGTGGCATTCGGGAGGGGCTGAAACCTGACCGCGCTCAGGTCGGAGACGACCTCTCTGCTCCCGTCTTCGGCCGCTGGCCCCGGGGCCATGGTGGTGCCCGCATTCGTGCTTTGGCCACTTCCAGATTGGGGTGGCACGGGGCCTGAAGCAGGCGCGTCCGGTGGCGGAGGAGCAGAGGCCGAAGGGGGCACAACCAAAAGCGCGACCTCGGTCAGTGCTGTGTTGAACTCCTGATCCTGCATGCGCAGAAGGTAGCGCCCCGGCACCGACGGCGCGGTCAGCGTCAGCCGCCCGTTGCGCCGCCCTTCGAGCCGGACCGTGCCGGAGGCAAGCGGAATTTCTGCGTCGGCAGCGTTTTGCGGGGTGTCGGCCGCAACCACGGCGACCCAGTCATAATAGCTGTAATAGGGCGAGGCGGTGAAATCGACCTCAAAGCTTTGCCCCGCTTCAACCTGAGGGCCGCCGGGCAGAGAGAGGGTGGCGCTGTCTTTGTCCAGCGTGATCCGTATGGGCAACTCGGCCAGCCGTTGGCGGTTCCAGGCATCATACATCCATAACCGGTAATCCCCGATCACGCGCGGCACTTCGCTGGTCAGGGTGCCCGAGGTGCGGGCTTTCATGTTGTTTGACGCGCTATGGGCGGGTGTCGGGTCTTCGGTGGCATCTTCGGCCACAATACCGATCCAGGAGCGTTCGTGCAGCCCGTCTTCCGACTGGAACCGAATGCGCAGGGGTTCGCCCGGGTGCAGGATGATGCGCCCGTCCTGCATCGGCAAACCGGCCCCGAGGGAGAGTCTGTTCTGGCCGGTGCCGACAAGGCCTGCGGGCGTGACCGCGCCCGCCGCCTGTTCCGAGTTGTTGCCCTGTTGCGAAGCGGTGCTTGTTTCCGCCGACCGTGGCAAGGGCTGCGCCATTTCGTAAAGAGCCAGAAAGCCGTTATTGTTGCTGCCTTGGTTGGCGCAAACGCGGTTTAGCCCGGTGGTTATGATGTATTGGCCCGCCGGAAGACGGACGTTCCACGTTGACACCCCTTCGCACCAGCTCTGCTGATAGGGGTCGCACCCGTTGCGCCCGAGCTTCCCTTTGAGCACCAGCACCCCGCCCTGACGCAGTTCAAACGGAACTTGCGTCGCGCCTTCCGGCCAGTTTAGCCACGTGCGGGCAAGGCCAATATCGTGGTCCGAGGAAAGCCGGAATCTGATGGTATTGGTATAGCTGCATCCGCTCTTGTTCCAATTGTCGAGAATAACGCTGCCAACCGCATCCGGTGCTGAGGCGGTGACAGGGCCGGAATCGGCCAGGCCCAAGGTGGGATAAAAGAGGAGCGCCAGAATCAAAATAGCGGCCATATATAGGGCTTTGATGAAATTTGGCATACGCGGTCCCCCTCGAGGAGCGATGCCCGAAAACGCTTGTGAGCACCCCCACATGACCTCAAGCAGCGCTTTAAAACTCTTTACATTCAAGAAGACTAGGCGAAATCCCGTTGAAAAACAACGATTTTTTGTGAGAGCGGCTGCGGTGCGGGGGTAGCGCGGGCCTTTTCGGGCCATTGAGCCGCCATGCAAACCATTGGTTTCGGGCGCGCCTGCGCCATCTTTTTCTTCGCAAATATTCAATACGGGCGTGCTGAAAATGAATATGCTGGTCCCATCAGGAGGATAAGATAATATGAAGCTTGGATACACGATTATTTATGTTGGCGACGTGGCCAAAACCCTGGCCTTCTACCAGCGCGCCTTTGGTTTTGGGCTGAAAATGCTGCACGATAGCGGGGAGTATGGCGAGCTTGAAACCGGCGAAACCACGCTGGCATTTTCGGCATTGCGGCTTATTGAAAAGCTTGGGCACAGGCCTGCGGCGCTCAATCCGGAAGCGCCGGTTTTCGAGATCGCGTTGACCACCGATAATGTGGACGCGGCGGTGAAGGCCGCAGTTGCAGCCGGGGCGACCCTGAAGCGCGAGGCGCAGGTAATGCCCTGGGGGCAAACCGTGGCCTATGTGTTGGATATTAACGGATGCCTTGTCGAGATTTGTTCGCCGATGTAATGGGGTTGCCCAGAGGCGTGAACGGATCGCGGTTTTCGGGGCCTGTTTTGCATTCAAGTCCAGGTAGAACGTTCCGTGAATCAGGCGCCCGGATAGTTACCCGCTAAACCAAACTCTAACCTGCGGCTACTACAGGATAAAATCTGGATTATCATAACTACTAACCTAGGTTAATAGTTATGATTAAGGCGGTAAGTTCCGGCATGATGTGAAACTAACAAATTACCTTAGCGGGAAAAGGCTTTGCGATACTTTGACAATCCGCGCGCGACAGGCAAGAGGCCTAGCCATAGCCCGGCGCGCCAAGCTGGCGGGCATAATGCCCGGGTAATCGCGCGGGGCTGGTGCCGAGCCAGCGGGTGAAAGCGCGGGTCATGTGGGGCTGGTCGGCATAGCCAAGGCCCGCCGCGACATCCGCCAGCGGGCCGCCTGCCAGCACCTGTCTGGCCGCTTTCCGGACCCGCGCCAGCGCCAGCCATTGCGCGGGCGGGCGGCCGGTATGCTGGCGCAACGCCTGCTGCATACGGCGCAGCCCGATGCCCCTGGCCGCCGCCTCCACCGTGCCACCGTTCCCCGCCCGCTCATTCAGGCGGTCAAGCGCATCCTGAACCAGCGTGCTATGGGTTGTGAAGCTGTGCAGCCGGTCAAGGATGCTACCATCATCGGGCGCTTTGCCTTGCACCGCCACAAGCAGGGCGGGGTCGATGATCGTGCCGGGTTGCAAGCGGAAGCCTTTGAAATAGCCACCTTTTTGCGTGTCTATTTGATAGGCGGTGTTATCCAGCGCAGTTATCATCCAGCGCGGGCGGCCAGCGGGTGGAGCATAGAAAATCAGATCCCGGCAGCCGTCGGGGAGAATGGTCGCGGGGGCGGGTTTGGCCACCTTCGTTTTCCACGCTTCCAACAGTATCACGGCCATTGTTGCAGGATGAAATGCAGGGCCACTTGCAGCCCGTCCGGCGCGATTCCGTGGCCCATGCCCTTGGAAATATGGGTGTAGACCTCATAGCCCAGCTTGGTGAGCGCATCGGCGGCTTCCGGCAAGGATTGCGGCGGCACCACCTCGTCGGCGTCGCCATGCACCAGCAAAATCGGCATCCGGCTCACCGCCTCGGCGGCCAGCGTTTCCGGGGCCAGCAGGCGGCCGGAAAAGCCGACAATCCCCGCCAGCGGCTCAGGGCGGCGCGGGCCGATATGCAGCGACATCATCGTGCCTTGGGAGAAGCCCACCAGCATCGTATGGGCTGCGTCCACCCCCTCGGCTTGCATGGTTTCATCGAGCCAGTCGTTCAGCAGCGTGGCTGCCACGGCCATGCCCTCGGCGGCCTCTTGCTCGGAGGAGCCATCGAGCCACGGGATCGGAAACCACTGGAATCCCATAGGGTTGCCGGTGCAGCGCTGCGGGGCGTTGGGGGCGTGGAACACCACATCGGGCAGGTGCTCGGCCAAAGGGTCCGCCAGCCCGATCAGGTCATTTCCATCTGCCCCGTAGCCATGCACAAACACCACCAAGTATTTGCCGTTGCCCGATTTTGCCGCCCGCCTTGGGCCTGTCAGCTCTGCCATTCAGGTTATCCCTTCCCGATCCTTGATCAGATGGTAATAGGCGAAAAGCAGGCGCGCGGCAACCGCCCGCCAC
>JALWPC010000247.1 GCA_026995265.1 Paracoccaceae bacterium | reverse complement strand
CCATCGGGGAGGGTAAGGGAAATGTCGGCCATGGGGGCGCTCCTCTGAGGTTTGGCGCCTACGAAACGCCCGGTTACTGGAGTAGGGTATTTGGGCGCTTTTTGCGGGATTGTCAAGCTCCCGCAAAAAGCGCCCTGCTCGCATTTCGGAGGGTCAGCTTGCTTCGCAAGGTCGTGAGAGGAGAATTCCACGAACATATGTGAGCATTTGAGCTGCCGAAACAGAGTGCCGCCGTGCGGTCTCTTACTAACAATCCTAAGGGAGAAATTTGCTGACAGAGGTTGTCAGCTATTTGTCAGTGGGTGTTAAGATACACCTGATGTCGCTAATACCATTCCAACACTGTGCTGGTTTCAGATGTAATCAACGGGTCTCCGCTTACGTCCAAAACATAGGAAAATTGCGCCAGTCCACGAGACGTGGCGTCTCGCGCATCGGAATGGGTAAAAAACACGACCTTGGCTTCGATAGAGCAGGTGTTTTGGTGGCAAGCCACTTCGGTGCTGTTTTCATCAATATCGTATGCGCGCACCGGCCAGCGCTCAATAAATCCGGATTTGTCTGCAATAACCTGCGCTTGCGACCAGTCATTACCGTAAAATATGATTCGGTCGGCATAAAAAGCGCGCACGCCCGCCGCGACGTCGGGCCGGTTTTGCGACCAGTAGCGGATGTTGAGCCGAACGAAATTTAGCGCGCGTGTTTCAATATTTGGCTCCACCTGCGTTGGTGGTGTGTCGTCCACAGGTGGCGCTGGTTCGACCTGCCGAACGGGCGTTGATTCGGTGGTCGGCAGATTATCCAGCATTTCCTGAGCTAACGCCACGTAAAGGGGCTCATCTTTCCATTTTTTTATGAAAGCATCCAGCACGACGCGGCTTTTGGAATTCTGCACAAAGGCCCATTCCTCGATCACGCCTTTGATCTGGCCGTCATCAGGGGCACCATCACACGAACCAAACAGGCAAGAGGAGCCGGAAAGCTCGTCATAATACGCGGGGCGCTGGTCGGCTCCGATGATATTGGCGGCTTGTTGAACCTGGTTGCGGGTTTGTATAGTGGCCTGGCGCAGGTCGCCCGTTGAGTCAAGATTACGCAGGAAAAACCGCGTGAATACCGAGAATTCCTGTGTGTCGGCTTCTCCCAGACGGTCCAGCGCCGCCTGGCCGGCACCGGCCGAATAAATCAGGAAGGTGCCCTGGGCGGGCTCGATGGGGGCAAGGCCGCGAGTCACGCCTATGGCGCGGCTCAGGTTGCCGCCAAAGGGATTGTTGCGGCAGGCATCCACCACCGCGATGGTGAGCTTTGCCTGCCGTGCCGCGATATTGTCCAAAATCCCGTTCACGCCGTTTTTCAATGGAATGCTCATTTCAATCGCCACGGCGGCGCTGCCGGTAAGCTGGGCGTCGGTAGGCACCAGATAATTGAGCGACCCGTCAGACCAGCCATGGCCGGAATAAATAAACGCGACCGTATCGCCGGGCTCGATGCTTTCGTAAAACTCCGCCAGTTTTCGGCGCATTTCTGCCATTGGCGCATTCAAAATGGTTGTAACGACAAAGCCTTTCCGGGTGAAAAGCTCGGTATAGCCGCCAGCGTCTTCTTCGGCCTTGGCCAGGGTCGGCAGGGCTTCATAAGCATCGTTGCCAACTATCAGGGCACGCTCAACCGCCTGCGCCAAGTTTGGCAGTAACAGGAGTAAAAATGCAAAAATGCGCATCATGGGGTAAAATATCCGTTTGATTTTTGTCGGGTCTCCGGCATGGTGATGCTTACAGGTGTGAATTTACCTCGGGTTACGATAGGTTAATAATGGCAAATTGCAAGTTTTTTAATGCGCCGACAGGGCGACGGCTGGCATATCATTCTCTTGAAGGCAAATCCCCAGGGGTTGTATTTCTGGGTGGTTTCAAATCGGACATGCAGGGCAGAAAGGCCGTTTTCTTGCAACAATGGGCTGAAAATCATGGCCGAGCTTTTTTGCGGTTTGATTATTCGGGCCATGGGCAGAGCAGCGGAGAATTCACTAAAGGTTGCATAGGAGACTGGGCGCAGGACACTATGGAGATCGTGTCTGCGCTCACCGACGGCCCACAGATTATCGTTGGCTCTTCTATGGGGGGCTGGATTGCGCTTTTGCTGGCGCGCCACATGCCGAAGCGGGTAAAGGGGCTTGTCGGCATTGCCGCCGCGCCAGATTTTACCGAGGATTCTATGTGGAACGGCTTTGATGATCGCCAGCGGGCGGTGCTGTTACGTGATGGCCAAATCACACTGCCCTCGGAATATGAAGACAGCCCCTATATCATCACCCGCCGCCTGATCGAGGACGGGCGCACGCAATTGGTGCTGCGCTCCCCCCTTTCATTGCCCTTTCCGGTGCGGCTGCTGCAGGGCACGGCGGATGCCTCGGTTGCGCAATCGGTGCCGCTGCGGTTGCTGGAGCACGCCAAAAGCCCCGATATGCGGCTAACCTTTGTGAAAGGGGCCGACCACAGCTTTTCATCGCCGGAATGCCTGATGATTTTGGCGGAGGTGCTCGGAGAGGTTAGCCGGTAGCGCCGGTTTGCAGCATGTCCAGAAAGCCCCGCGCGAAGGTGTAAACATCGCCGGGCCAGCGGGCGGAAAGATATTGGCCGTCGCGGTGGGCAAAACCCCGCCCCATATGGGCAGGCGAATCGCGCAATACGGGGGTGGGGCCAGAGATGAAATCATCGGGGTTTTGCAGGGCGGCGGTTACTTCGGCCTCAACGGTTACCGGATAGGTAAGGTAATAATCCCCCATCCAGCGCCTGGTGAGGCGGTATCCCGCCAGTTCCTGACGCTCCAGCAGCGCCGTTGTGGTGCGGCTATGCAGCACTGACTTTCCGGTGGCGGGGTCAATGGCGCGGGCGGCGGCGATAACCCCGTGACAAATGGCGGCGACGGGTTTTTGGGCTTTGAAAAACGCGACGATGGCCTTTTGCAGAACCTTGGACTCAAGATAGGGCCGCACCTCTTTGGCGTGGCCGCCGGGCAGGAGGAGGCCGTCAAAATCATCGGGGTTGATGGCGGCGTAGTCCGTTGGGGCTTGAAAATGCGGGTCTTTTAGCAGGGCGGCGCAGGCGTCGCGGGCGTCTTTGCGGGCAATCAACACCCGCTTGAAGGGGCCGAGGCCTTTGCCGGTGAGCATAATCGGGTCGGGGCTGGCCTGTTGGCCGCTATCGGTGGCAAAGTGGACGTCAACGCCCGCCTCGCTCAGGATTTTCCACGGGATCGCCACTTCGGAAGGGTCAAAGCCCTGTGTTGAGGTGGCAATCAGCGCTTTCACGAGACCAAAACGCCAACCACAACCAGCGCCAGCCCGATAAAGCTGGTGCCAAGGGCGGCGGTGTTGATGGCGGCCAGAAACTGCATCCGGTCTTTGGCCTCCCGGCCCTCGGGGGCGTCTTTTTTAAGCCGCAGCGCCAAAAGCATTGCATAGCCAATGCCGATCAGGCCGAGCACGGCCAGACCCACGCCTGCGTAAATCATATAGGTAAAGATATTTTCCATGCTGGCTATGTAGGCGTGGTGGGCCGGAATGGCAAGCTTGGCCTTGCCCCCCTGCGCGCTTGGCGCTAGGGTCCATGCTCGAAATCCAATACAGGCAGGAGACATTCCATGGATGAGAATGACGATATGCAGCAGAACCAATACCGTGTGACCTCGAGCGAGCTGCGGGCCTTCGTTGAGCGCTATGAGCGGCTTGAGGCCGAGAAGAAGGACATCGCCGACCACCAGAAAGAGGTAATGGCCGAGGCGAAATCCCGCGGCTATGACACCAAGATTCTGCGCAAGGTCGTGGCGCTGCGCAAGAAAGACCCGCAGGAGCTTTCCGAAGAGGAAGCCGTACTGGAAATGTATAAGGACGCGCTGGGCATGTAGGCGAAACGTCGCATTGATCGGTGGCGGGTTTGCCGCCATCATTGCCCGAAAAGAGGGGGGCGCATTGTTTGAACTGAACAGGGGAAACATGGCCCATGCGAACATTACCGGATAAACTGACCGATGTGGTTTTGCCCGGCGGCACGGTGCAAACCGACGAGGCGGGGTATATCACCAACCCTGATCTCTGGACCCGCGATTTTGCCGAATATGTAGCGGCGAAAGACGGGCTGACGCTTGGCCCGGACCATTGGGAAATCATTGATTTCATACGCGAATCCTATGCCGAGCACGGCGTGGCGGTGGATGTGCGCCACGTGCTGAAACTGGCGCAAAACGACCTTGGCCTCAGCAAGCACGAGGCCAAAGTGCGAATGCTGGAGCTGTTTCCCCTTGGCTATGTGAAGCAGGCGGTGAAAATGGCGGGCATGAAGCAGCCCCGGGCCTGGAGCACGGGGTAGCGCCAGAAGGGGGCTTTGCCCCCTCGCTTCGCTCACCCCCAGGATATTTTAACAATTTGGAAAAATCAGGACAGCACCAGCACGAGGATTCCGGTGGCGATGAAGGCGATGCCCAGAAGCTCGACCCGCCGGATGCTCTCTTTGAAAAACAGCCATGAGGCCAGCAGGGTGAACAGAATTTCCACCTGCGCCACCGCTTTGACATAGGCGGCATTTTGCAGGCTGAAGGCGGTGAACCAGCCCAGCGAGGCCAACCCGCCGGTGAGGCCCGCCAGCGCGCCAAGCCGCCAGTTATTGAGGGTGGCGCGCAGGAGCGGGCGGTCTTTCAGCAGGAACCACGCCGCGAGCAGGGCAGATTGGAAGCTGGTGGCCACCACCAACACCGCCGCGCCGTGGGCAACAGGCCCGCCGCTTTCCAGCACCTGCGTGGCGGCGCGATAAAGCACCGAAGCCAGGGCAAAGCTGGTGCCGGAGGCCAGGCCGATGGCGACGGGGCGGGCCTCCATCCGTGCGGGTTTTCCGGCAATCAGGATGACGCCGACCAGCGAGATCAGCAGCCCCGCCACCGCCCACGGGCCTATGGCATCCCCGAGCAGCACAAATCCGATGATCGCGGTTTGCACCGCTTCGGTGCGCGCAAGCGTGCTGCCCACGGCGAAGTTTCTCAGGCCAAACAGGGAAATCAGCAGCAGGGTGCCGATGATCTGGCCAATGGCCCCCAGCATGGTGAGGCCGTAAAAGCCGGCGGGCAGGGCAGGCGGTTCGCCGAGGCTCAGCCAAATCATCCACGCCACCGGCGCGGCAAAGAAAAACCGGGTCGCCGTGGCCCCGAGGCTGGAAAGCCGCGCTTTCAGGTGCTTTTGCAGCATCGAGCGCAGGTTTTGCAAAAAGGCGGCCGCGACCGTGATTCCGACCCAAAGCGCCATGGTTGATCCTTTCCCACGCCCTTGCGGCGTGTCGAAATTAAGGGCCTCGATGGTCCTTAATTTCGATCCCTGCGGTTAAAGCGCCCTGGCTTTGGCCCGCAACTCCACTTTCTGGATCTTCCCCGTCGAGGTTTTCGGCAGTTCGGCAAAGATCACCGTTTTTGGCCGTTTGAAGCCCGCCAGATGTTTCCGGCAATGGGCGATGATCTCCTCCTCCGAAATCTCCGCCCCCGGGTGCAGCTCCACAAAGGCACAGGGGGTTTCGCCCCATTTTTCATCGGGCCGCGCCACCACGGCCACGGCGGCCACGGCGTCAAGCGCGTGGATGACCCCCTCCACCTCGATCGAGGAAATATTCTCGCCGCCGGATATAATAATATCCTTGGCGCGGTCGCGCAGCTGGATATAGCCATCGGGCTGCACCACCCCGAGGTCGCCCGAGTGGAACCACCCCCCGGCCAACGCCTCGTCGGTGGCTTCCGGGTTATCAAGATAGCCTTTCATGGTGATGTTGCCCCGCATCATCACCTCGCCCATTGTTTCCCCGTCCCACGGCACCGGTTGCATGGTCTCAGGGTCCAGCACGGTTACATCTTCCTGCACTACATAGGCCACCCCCTGGCGCGCCTTCAGGCTCGCCTGTTTGCCCATGGGCAGGGCGTCCCATTCGGGCTTCCACGCGCAGGA
>JALWPC010000246.1 GCA_026995265.1 Paracoccaceae bacterium | reverse complement strand
GGGGCTGGGCGGGCACGGCGGCGGGCAACGGCGGCGGCACCCCGAACGCCAACACCGTTTGGGAGGTTGAAAGCGGCGATGTGCTCACCGAAACCACTCCTATTACCCTGAAATGGGATAACGGCGCGGGGCTGATCTTCCGCCGTGTGATCTCTGTGGATGATCAATATATGTTTGATATCCGGCAAAGCGTTGAAAACACCTCGGGCGACACCGTGCGCCTTGCCCCTTACGGCATTATTGCCCATCACGGCGAGCCGGCAACCGAAGGGTTCTATCTTTCGCATGAGGGCCTGGTTCGGGTGTCTGACGGGGAGCTGGAAGAGCTGAAATACAAGGATATGGTAAAACTCGACGTAGTGCCCGGTGACGGCGCAGTGGAAATTGTAGATGTGCAGCAAAGCGGCTGGATCGGGTTTACCGCGAAATACTGGATGGCCACCATGGTGCCGCAATCGGGCGAGGCCTTTACCTCGGTCGCCAAATACACCGCCGCCAATGATACCTATCAAGCCGATATGCGCCTGCCTGCGATGGATGTGGCCGCAGGGCAAACCGCCGAGATAACCACCTCGCTGTTTGCGGGGGCCAAGGTGGTGGACCTGATAAAATCCTATGCCAAAGACCGCAACATTGACCGCTTTATAGACGCGATTGACTGGGGCTGGTTTTACTTCATCACCAAGCCGATGCAATGGTTGCTGGCCACGGTGCATAGCCTCGTGGGCAATATGGGCCTCGCCATTATCGGCCTGACGCTGATTGTAAAAGCGCTGATGTTCCCGCTGGCGTATAAATCCGCCGTTTCCATGGCGAAAATGAAAAAGCTCCAACCAGAGATGGCCAGGCTCAAGGAGCGCTACGCAGATGACAAGCAGGCGCTGCAAAAGGCCACCATGGAGTTTTACAAGAAAGAGGGGGTGAACCCGGCGGCGGGCTGCCTGCCGATCTTCATCCAGATCCCGATTTTCTTTTCGCTCTACAAGGTGCTGTTCGTGACCATCGAAATGCGCCATGCGCCGTTTGTCGGCTGGATTCAGGACCTCTCGGCGCGCGACCCCTCAAGCTGGCTCAACCTGTTTGGCCTGCTGCCCTATGATGTGTCCTGGGCCCCGCAGTTTTTGTCCATCGGGTTGCTGCCCATTCTGATGGGCATCACCATGTGGATGCAGCAAAAGCTCAGCCCCGCGCCCACCGAGAAAACCCAAGCGGTCATGATGGCGTGGATGCCCTGGGTGTTCATGTTCATGCTTGGTCGCTTTGCCTCGGGGCTGGTGCTTTACTGGGTGTCTAACAACACCATCACCTTTACGCAGCAATATTTCATCATGCGCTCGCAAGGGGCCAAGCCCGACGTGTTCGGCAATATCATGGCCCCGTTCCGGAAAAAGAAAGAGGACTGAATGGGCACGGTCCGCA
>JALWPC010000245.1 GCA_026995265.1 Paracoccaceae bacterium | reverse complement strand
GGCACAAGGAATATTGGGGCCACAACCCCGTGGGGGCTCTGGCGATTTTGGCGATTCTGTTCACCAGTCTGGCGCTGATTTCCGTCGCCGTCTTTGCGCAGGGACGCGGCATAGCCGGCCCATGGGCCGCGGATGTGGCACGGCAAACATCGGACCTGCTGACCGTCGTGCATATCCTGCTGGCCAACCTGCTGATGACCATCGTCATTGTGCATATCGGCGCGGTTGTTGCCTATAAATACGTGCTCAAAGACAATCTGATTACCCCGATGATCACTGGCAAACGCCCCGCCAGCCCTGACCAGCCCGAGCCGCGCTTTACCTCGGTGGCCGTGGCCGTCGTACTGCTGGCGGTGGCCGCTGCCATCACCAGCTATGCCTTCCGCTATTGGGGGCTGGCCTGAAGGGCGTAGACGTTTGAGAAAAGCACCTAACGCTAATCCGCGAACGGGTCGGTCACCAGAATGGTGTCTTCCCGCTCGGGCGAGGTAGACAGCATCGCCACGGGGCAATCAATCAGCTCTTCCACCCGGCGGACATATTTGATCGCCTCGGCGGGCAGGTCGTTCCAACTTCGCGCGCCAACCGTGCTTTCGGTCCAGCCCTTCATGGTTTCGTAAACCGGCGTGACGCGGGCCTGCTGGTCCGCCGCCGTGGGCAGATAATCCAGCCGTTTGCCGTCCAGCTCGTAGCCCACGCAAATCTTCAATTCCTCCAGCCCGTCGAGCACATCAAGCTTGGTGAAGGCAATGCCGTTGACCCCGTTAATGGCGCAGGTTTGGCGCACCAGCACCGCGTCGAACCAGCCGCACCGGCGGTTGCGCCCCGTGACGGTGCCCTTCTCGTGGCCGACGGTGGCGAGGTGCTCGCCCACCGCGTCATCCAGCTCACAGGCAAACGGCCCCTCGCCCACGCGGGTGGTATAGGCCTTGACGATGCCCAGCACAAAATCCACCGCGCCCGGCCCCATGCCGGTGCCGGATGCGGCCATGCCGGCGGTGGTGGTGGAGGAGGTCACAAAGGGGTAGGTGCCGAAATCCACGTCCAGCAGCGAGCCTTGCGCGCCCTCAAACAGGATGCGCGTTCCGGCTTTGCGCTTCTCGTTCAGCACCTTCCAGACAGGGGCGGCATAGGGCAGCACGCTCGGGGCAATCTCCAGGAGCTTGGCCTTCAACGCCGCCGCGTCGATCTCCGCCAGCCCAAGGCCATTGCGCAGGGCGTTATGGTGGGTCAGCAGGCGGGAAATGCGCAGGTCCAGCGTGGCTTCATCGGCGAGGTCCGCCACCCGAATGGCCCGCCGCCCGACCTTGTCTTCGTAGGCAGGCCCGATACCCCGCCCCGTGGTGCCGATTTTGGCAATCGAGTTCTGCGCCTCCCGCGCGCGGTCCAGCTCGCCGTGGATCGGCAGGATAAGCGAGGTGTTTTCGGCGATCATCAGGTTCTCGCGACCAATGCGCACCCCCTGCGCCGAAAGCCTGGCAATCTCCTCGCCCAGCGCCCACGGGTCCAGCACCACGCCGTTGCCGATCACCGAAAGCTTTCCACCCCGCACAATGCCGCTCGGCAGCAGGCTCAGCTTGTAAACCTCGCCGTCAATTACCAGGGTATGGCCCGCATTATGCCCGCCCTGAAAGCGCGCGATCACATCGGCGCGCTCGCTCAGCCAATCCACAATCTTGCCCTTGCCCTCGTCGCCCCATTGCGCGCCGACTACAACTACATTGGCCATTCTTTACCCCTTGGTTAGGACGTTACACCGGGGGTATAAAGGCGCGCGCCCGAAAGGGAAAGCCCCAAGGCGACGCAGCCCCGCGAGACCTGTAAGAAGAGGGTCGCCGGATTGCAGCCCCATTCGCACGCTTTGTTCCCCCACCCTGCCACAAGCGCAACGGCTGCAGCGCGGCGCGGGCGAGACCTTGCCAAACTGCACAATGGCAGACGCGCCGCCCGCCGAGCCGAAGGCGAGGCGCAGGTCCGGTGCGCCAGCACCGGAAAATTGTGGGGCGAATTTCTGGTTTGGGGCGAATTCTACCGATAAATAATACGCCGCTTTCTGTGCGATCTCTGTCCGGCAGTGAAGACATGCCCCTGTAGACATGTCAAATATGACATGTCTATAGAGACGAGTATAGGCGCAAAAGGAGCCTGAAAAGGAACCCGTTTGCTGCTCACCTGGAGTCGCCACCCTGTCGCCTTCCTGTCGCCTGCATTTCGCCTTGTGTCGGGGCCGTGTCGTGGGCAAACTGCCCCCGAGGGCCCATGTTGGCTTTGCAACACAGACAAAGGAATTGCAGCATGATACTCCGAAAACTCCGGCTCGACAAAGGGTGGTCCCAAGAGCAACTCGCCGAGATTTCCGGCGTCAGCACGCGCACCATCCAGCGCATCGAGCGCGGCAAAACCGCAAGCCTGGAGACGCTCAAATGCCTGGCCTCTGTGTTTGAAACCGACCTTCAAACCTTAAGAGAGGACCCTCCCATGACAACCGTTGACAACCCGACCCTCACCGCCGAAGACCGCGCCGCCCTCAACAGAATGCGCGAATGGATGAAGTATGACAACGCAGGCTATTATACCGCCCCGAGCCCCGACAGCGCAGAAAGCGAAGACGCAGACCCGGGGACCCTCTCTGAGGCCGACCGCGCCGCGCTTGCCAAAATGCACGAATGGATGCAGTATGACGACATGGGCTATTATGTTGACCCGAACCTGAACAGCGAGGAACGCGCCGCGCTGGAATATGTCCGCGACATCAAGGCTTTTTATGTCAACCTGTGGTCCTACCTGATCGTCATGGCGGGGTTGCTCGCCGTCAACCTGCTCACCAACCCGGGTTATCTCTGGGTGCTCTGGCCCGCCCTTGGCTGGGGCATCGGCGTGCTCATGCACGGGCTCACCGTGTTTGAGGTCTTTCCCTTTTACAGCCCGGACTGGGAGCGCAGACAGGTGGAAAAGCGCCTGCGCAAGTAGGGCGGGCATTAGCCCGCCACCGCCTCAAAGCTTGCTATGCGCCCCGTCACAGAGCGGGGCGTTGGCCGTGTGCTTGCAGCCGCAAAAGAACACCTTTCCGGTTTTCTCGGCCGTGTATTTCACTGGCGAAAACCCGGTATCCTTATGCGACCCGTCGCAAAACGGCTGGTTCTTGGATTGCCCGCAGGCGCACCAGAAATAGCTTTTGCCCTCCTCCACATCGGTGGCATAGGGCGCTTTTTGTGCGATCACTGGTGTTTCGGTCATTGGTCTTCCCCTTTTATTGGTTTTGCAAATCATGACGTGGCCCCGCCCTGATTGCAAGCCACTATTGCGTGAAGAACTGCTCGGCGCTCACATAGCCGGCCAGGCGCGCAGCCTCTGACCATGCGCGCTCCTGTGCGGTATCCCCGACCACCACCACCCCGTCTCGTGGCAGGTGGCGCCTATGCACTTCGCCCAGAATAATCGCTCGGGTTTCCCCCCAGGTATGGCTGAAATCCGGCGCTGCAAAACTGGGCATGCCCGGCACCGTTTTCAGCGGCGCATGGCGGGCGGCAAAGCGGTCTACGTTCCGCAAGGCGGCCAGCTTCAGCACCCGGTCCTCCGGCATCACCTCGTTTTTGGGCAATATCCGCAAAGCATTGCTGGAAAACAGAAAGGCGATCACATCATGGCCGCTGGCAGCGCGAATAGAGGCATAGGCCCTATAGTCCAGCCCGATCTCGGCCGCGCGGGCCACACGCACCCGCAAAATCTCTATCGGCAGGGTTTTGAGCAGGCTCTTGCGCGCCCTTGTCCAGCAATGTTTACGCCATGCCTGCCCGCCCTCCATGCCCGGGCCGCGGTTATGCCCGATCATGCCTCGAAATCCGCCAGCCGCGCCACGTAGCGGGCCAGAGTGTCAATCTCGAGGTTCACCACATCCCCCGGTTTA
Organism: Paracoccaceae bacterium; assembly: GCA_026995265.1. Taxonomy (GTDB): domain Bacteria; phylum Pseudomonadota; class Alphaproteobacteria; order Rhodobacterales; family Rhodobacteraceae; genus UBA3077. Next base: position 2,081 of record JALWPC010000245.1, on the reverse strand, counting down.
GCCGCCCCCCAGATAGTGTGCGCCTTGGTGTGCGGGATGATATTGACGCCAAACCGGCAGCCCTCGACATCGTTCACCGTCAGCGAGGTGCCGTTCAGCGCCACCGATCCCTTGGGCGCAACGAAACGCGCCAAAGCTTGCGGTGCCTCAAACACAAACCGCGTGCTTTCGCCCTCGTCCTGCACCGAAACCACCTTCGCCACCCCGTCCACATGGCCGGAAACGATATGCCCGCCAAGCTCATCCCCCAGCTTCAACGCCCGCTCGAGGTTCAGGCGGGTGCCTGCCGGCCAAGCCACATTGCCTTGCATGATATTGGTTTTGGCGATGGTTTCCGCCGAAATATCCACGTCAAACCAGCCTTCGCCCTTATCGACCACAGTCAGGCAAATGCCGTTACAGGCAATCGATGCCCCGAGGTCCACCCCCGCCATATCATAGCGTGTGGAAATCCGCGCGTGCAGGTCGCCGCGCATATCCGTTTGGATAACCTCGCCAATATCGGTGATAATGCCTGTAAACATGCCAACCCTCTTTGCCTGAAACGTCTTCCCTTGCTAGCAAGCCACAGCGGGGAGGGCAAGCACTGCACAGGGCCGCGTGTTGCCAGCCTGAATCCGGCGCCTCAGCACCGGAATTCCGGCCAAAACCGTGCTGGCCCGGCTTGGGAAAGGGAAAACCCGAAACCTCCGGTCACTTTCCCAGCGAGGCCAAACGCCTGGCCTCTTTGGTGCTCATCCGGATTTCGCATGGCGCAAACACCCTCTATAGTAATATGCCAATCCATTGATAAGTCAAAAAACCCCGCTGTCTGTCTGACTACTAACCTAGGTTAATAGTCAGTATAGCCTGGATTATATAGCGTGTTTTCCGTATTTTAGAATATTGTTAAAGGATTAACTGTCTGCATTTAGGATTTCACAACACTTCTACTTTATAGTGTATTAAATTTTAAATATACGTTCCGGAACCGGCCGGTATAAAATGCGGCGCGGGCCAATGGTGCTACTTTTTGTTCAGACTTTCCCTTGTAAAATGCCAAAACCACCCGAAAACAGAATCTGACGCCGCCCGATAAATCGGTTGTTAGCGCCTTCAGGCCAACCTATACATGTGCAAACCCAAGAGTGAGCCGATTTTGCCCGATAAGCGCCACAACTTTTTGTTTCTTCAAGGTCCGCACGGGCCTTTTTTCGGCATGCTCGGGCGCAGCCTGCAAGCGGCGGGGCACGGGGTGCGCAAGGTCGGCTTCAACCGGGGGGACCGGTTCTTCTGGCCGCGCGCCCTGCCCTACACACCTTACCAGGGAGATGAAACCGCGTGGCCGGAGGCTTTGGCCACCATCGTTTCCACCCACAAAATTTCCGATATTGTTCTTTATGGCGACGCGCGCTATCTGCACGCCGCCGCGGTGGAATACGCACGCGAAAAGGGGCTTAAAATCCATTGCTTCGAGGAGGGCTACCTGCGGCCGTTCTGGGCCACTTACGAGCGTTCCGGCACCAACGGGAATTCGGCCCTGATGAAGCTCGACATTGAAGATATGCGCGCCCTTATGGATGACGACGCCACCGAAATGGTCGACGTGCCCTCGCAATGGGGGCCGCTTTGGCACCATATCTGGTATGGTGCGCTTTACCATCTCAACCTGCTTTTCCCGTCTGGAACCTATGCCCACTACCGCCCGCACCGCGAAAATTCCATCTCCGAGGAATTCTGGGCAGGGATGAAGGCCATGGCCACCATGCCGCTGCGCTCGCTCAACCGGCGCGTGGCCACCAGAAGGCTTCTGAAGCGTGGCGATCCTTATTTCCTCGGCCTGCTCCAGCTTGGCCATGACAGCTCGATCATCGCCCATTCCGCCTTTGACACCAACAAACAATTCGTTGACCTGTGCATCAAGGAATTCTCGCGCGGGGCGCGTTCGCATTATCGTCTGGTGTTCAAAACCCATCCGCTGGATGACGGGCGCGACAAGCTCAAGCAGCACATTCGTGCCAGCGCCGCCAAAAACGGGGTGGCTGAACGGGTGGATTTTATTCAGGGCGGCAAGCTCGGGGTGTTGCTGGACAGCGCCACGG
>JALWPC010000244.1 GCA_026995265.1 Paracoccaceae bacterium | reverse complement strand
ACGGGGTGATCTCCCGCCTGCACGCCGCCGCGCCTGCGCTGGATGTGCGCCAGTGGCGCAAGCTCTCGCTGATCATGGGGGCGATGGATGCCACCATGGGCGGGGTGGTGTATATCTGGATGAGCGTGATGATGGTGATGATCTCCATCGGCGTCATCAACACCCAGCTTATGGCGGTGTTCGAGCGCACCCACGAGTTCGGCTTGCTGCGCGCGCTGGGGCTGAAGCCCGGCCATGTGCTGGCGCTGGTGGCGCTGGAATCGCTGCTGCTCATCGGCCTTGGGGTGCTGATCGGCATGGTGGCAGGCGTGGCCACCGTCTGGGGCCTCTCTGGCGGCATAGACCTCAGCGCCTTTGGCAAGGCGCTGGAGGCCTTCAAGGCCGGCGAGGTGCTTTACCTGAAAATCCAGCCGATGGATTACGTGATCTTCCCGCTGGCGATCTGGGCTTTGGGGGTGCTGGTGGGCCTGTGGCCCGCGCGCCGGGCGGCCAAGGTTTCTCCCGTGGAGGCGATGCGCCATGCAACATAAAGGAAACGAGATGAAGGCGATTGTAAGCTGTTTGGGGCTAACCAAGGTGTTTGGCAAAGGCGAGCTGGCGGTGCACGCCCTGCGCGGCATAGACCTCAGCATCATGGAAGGCGATTTTGCCACGCTGGCCGGCCCCTCCGGCTCCGGCAAAACCACGCTCCTGAACATGATCGGCGCGCTGGATCACCCGACGTCTGGCGAGGTTTTGGTGGATGGCCAAAGCCTGCGCGGCATGAGCAAGGGGGCGCTGTCTGACCTGCGGCTCTCCAAGATCGGCTTCATCTTTCAGGCCTATAATCTGGTGCCGGTGCTGAGCGCGCGGGAGAATGTGGAATTTGTGCTGCGGCTCGCCAAAGTGCCAGCCGATGAGCGCCGCAGCCGCGCCGATGCGGCGCTGGCAGAGGTGGGCCTTCAGGGCATGGAGGCCCGCCGCCCCTCGGCCATGTCCGGCGGCCAGCAGCAGCGCGTCGCCATTGCCCGCGCGCTGGTGGGCCGCCCCCGCATTGTGCTGGCCGACGAGCCAACCGCCAACCTGGACAGTAAAACCACTGCCGAGCTGGTGGAGTTGATGTATCGGCTCAACCAGGACAGCGGGATCACCTTTTTGATCGGCACCCACGACCCGCGGGTGATGGACCATTCAAAACGACATATAGAGATGGAAGATGGACAAATTCACAGCGATACTCGCGGCTAGCCTGCTGGCCAGCCCCGCATGGGCCGACCCCGTGTCGGTGCGCCTTGATTTGGGCGGTAGCTTTGACTGGGCGGCGGCGGATAGCGTCGATGCGTTTCTGGGCTACCAGACCCGCCAAACGCTGGATGCCAAAGCGCGGCTGATGTGGCAAGGCAATGCGGGGGATTTTGGCTTTGAGGCCCATGTGCTGCTGGG
>JALWPC010000243.1 GCA_026995265.1 Paracoccaceae bacterium | reverse complement strand
CATAGGTGCCCTTGACGATCTCTTCCAGCGATTTGCCTTCCCACTCGGTGCCCGCAATCAGCTTGTTGCCGTTGGTCACGTAAGCATTGTGGTGCAGGTCGTGGTGGTATTCCATGGTTTCCTTGGACATGCCACCTTCGGCCAGCGCATCATGGGCATATGGAAGATCAGGTAGTTCAAAAGCCATTTTGGCCCCCTCTTTATTGGTTTATCCGGTTTGCGCGCAGGCTGGGCCGCGCTCGCCCATCGAATACACGAGTTTTTCCCTCGGGTAAATGCGGCGGACAAAATAATTGTGACGGGGGCGCAAATCCCTGCTACCGATAGCGCAATACCTTTCAGGAATGACCCCATGAACAATGTAAGCGACAACCTGCGGGGCGCTATCTTTATGATGCTCTCTATGGCCGGATATGTGGTGAATGACACGCTGATGAAGCTGGCCTCAGAGGATGTGGGGCTGGCGCAAAGCGTGTTTCTGCGCGGGTTGATGGCCTCGGCCCTGCTGGCTTTGTGCGCCGCCTATAAGAGGCAGCTTTTCGTGCGGGTGCCAGTGCGGGAAATGCGAATCATCCTGCTCAGGGCCTTTGGCGAGATCGCCGCCACCTATTGCTATCTGACGGCGCTGGTCCACATGCCGCTGGGCAATATCACCGCCATTATGCAATCATTGCCGCTGGCCGTCACCTTTGCCGGAGCGCTGTTTTTGGGCCACCGGGTCGGCTGGCGGCGCTATCTGGCGATTGCGGTGGGCTTTGCCGGAGTGCTGATTATCGTGCGCCCGGGCGGGGCGGATTTCAACGCCTATGCGCTCTGGGGGCTGGCTGCGGTGGGGTTTGTGACCCTGCGGGACCTGATGGCGGCGAAACTGGCCAAGGGCACGCCCTCGGTTTTCGTAGCGTTGTTCACGGCGGCAGGGGTGACGATGGCGGCGGGGATCATGGCGGGTTTCGCGCCATGGGTGCCGGTGAGCGGGGGCAGCTTTGCCTATCTGGGGTTCGCGGCGGGGTCTATCCTTGTGGGCTATGTGGCTTCGATCAGCGCCATGCGCTTTGGTGAAATCGCCTTCGTGTCACCGTTTCGCTATACGGTGCTGGTCTGGGCGCTGCTGCTGGGGATGTTCGTTTTTGGCGACTATCCGGATGGCTGGACGATGTTTGGTATTGCCGTCGTGGTGGGCACGGGGGTGTTTACATTTTACCGCGAGCAACGCAGCCGGAACGCGGAAAAAATTTAGCGCGAAATTCGGTTTTTATGGAGTGGTAACAATCGGTTATCACGAATCTAAGGCGTTGTTCCACAGTACACGACTCATTGAGCTATTGAGCTTTTGGGGATGGTTTTTAGCCACGCCTTGATGGCCATTTCCGGGTCGTATAGCAGCCACCGTCGCAAGGTATCAAGGCCGGTTCGGAACCAGGACT
>JALWPC010000242.1 GCA_026995265.1 Paracoccaceae bacterium | reverse complement strand
CCAGCACCACTTCGTCAATGTCGCCCTTGGTCAGGCCCGCATCTTTCAGGGCGGCCTGGCATGGCTTCATGGACTTCTTGATCAGGTCTGCCACCAGCGATTCCAGCTTGGCCCGGGTCAGCTTGACCACAAGGTGCAGGGGCTGGCTGGTGGCCGGGTCCATGGTGATGAACGGCTGGTTGATCTCGGTCTGGCTGGCGGTGGAAAGCTCGATCTTGGCCTTTTCAGCGGCTTCTTTGAGGCGTTGCAGCGCCATTTTGTCGTTCTTGAGATCCACGCCATTGTCTTTTTTGAACTCGGTGGCGAGGTAATCCACAATGCGCATGTCGAAATCTTCCCCGCCGAGGAAGGTGTCCCCGTTGGTGGATTTTACTTCAAACAGGCCGTCGTCGATTTCCAGAATAGACACATCGAACGTGCCGCCGCCGAGGTCATACACGGCAATGGTTTTGCTGGTTTCTTTATCCAGCCCGTAAGCCAGCGCAGCGGCTGTCGGCTCGTTGATAATCCGCAGCACTTCAAGCCCGGCAATTTTACCCGCGTCTTTGGTGGCCTGGCGCTGGGCGTCGTTGAAGTAGGCGGGCACGGTAATTACAGCCTGGCTGACGGTCTCGCCGAGGTAATCCTCAGCGGTTTCCTTCATCTTTTGCAGAATGAAGCCGGAGATTTGCGAGGGTGAATATTTCTCGCCCTTCACCTCTACCCAGGCGTCGCCATTGGGGCCTTCAACGATCTTGTAGGCTACGAGGTCTTTGTCTTTCTTCACCATCGGGTCGTCAAAGCGGCGGCCGATCAGGCGCTTGATGGCGAACAGGGTGTTTTCCGGGTTGGTGACGGCCTGGCGCTTGGCGGCCTGGCCCACAAGGCGCTCGTCGTCGGTGAAGCCGACGATGGACGGCGTGGTGCGCGCCCCTTCCGAATTCTCGATCACTTTGGGCTGAGACCCATCCATGATGGCAACACAGGAGTTGGTGGTTCCGAGGTCAATTCCGATAACTTTTGACATATGATGTCCTTTCTTTTGGCGATTGTGGAGCAGCGGTCCGGTGTTTCGGCCCCGACGCCCCATCCCATTACATTGAACCGTATATAGGAGCGCGGGCAGGGCGCTACAAGCGCCGCGCGGGCAGGTTTTTGATGTTTTTTAGCGAAAACTGCAAGGAAATTTTTGCGACGCGTGATTTTGCAGGAACGGTTTCAGGGCAAGGGCCGTTTTTTGCCCTCGGAATCCACCGCCACAAAGATAAACCGCGCCTCGGTAACCTTTTTGCGCGCCCCCGAGGGCTGGCGGGTGACCCACACCTCAACCCCGATATGTAGCGATGTGCGCCCTTCTTTGATGATGTCGGCATGGATGGACACAAGGTCCCCCACCCGCACCGGCTTGTGAAAGGTCATCCCCTCCACCGCCACCGTGGCCACGCGGCCCCTGGCGCGAATGCGCGCGGGCACCGAAGCGCCCAGATCCATTTGTGCCATCAGCCAACCGCCAAAAATATCGCCGTTTACGTTGGTATCGGCAGGCATGGCAATGGTTTGCAGCGTTACGGGGCTTGAGGGGGGCACGTTATCCTCCGCCATGTTTGGATTTCGAAAGAGTGTTCTTGGCCCAGAATTCCCCCATCAGCCCGAAGGTGAGCGCCACCAGTGTGAACCAGACAGGATAAGCCAAACTGGTGACATCGCTTTCATAGTTTATAAAAGTTGCCGCCCGCGCCTGGTCGATGCAATGAAAAAGGGGGTTCCAGCTAAACCAGCCAACCATGGCCGTGGGCATATAGGCGGCGGGCAGAAACTTGCCCGAAGTGAACATCTGGGCGCGTTGGTAAATCGGCGAAACGGTTTTGATGACAAAGGGGAACAAGGGGGCCAGAGTCATAAAAACCATGCCAATGGCTATGCCGCTCGCCCAGGCAAAAAAGACCGGTAAAACCAGCCCGGGCGGGTTATCAACCGAAAGGTCCACCCCGAAAATCCAGAAAATAAAGAGGAAAAGCAGAACAGCCACAAGCTGCAGGTAAAGCCCGGCAAAAGCCTTGGCCAGTATGGACAGGATCACCGTCATCGGGGCATGCATCATAATGGCCGAGGCGGCAGTAGAGGCCCCGCGCACCGAGGCAATGGCTTTGATATGGGTTAAGAACAGGATAATTCCGGTAAGCAGAAACATCATAATGCCGCCGCGAATGGCAACACCGCTGCCCATAAACACCGCGATCATGTAAAACAGGCCCAGGAACACCCCGATGGTGCTGACTTCTTTCAGGACGCCAAAGGTCGCATTGCCGCTTTGCGAGCGCACTTCCCGCACCACCGAATGATAAACCAGTTCCATGAATTCGAGCGCCCCGAAAAACAGGGATTTAGAGTGTGGCCTGGCTGTCATGGTCGAATAATCCGGTTTATCGCTCGATTTTTGCAGAATTACTTTGCCGAAATTTAAGGCATAAGTCTATAACAGGCCCTAAACAACCGGATATTTAAGGCCTACGCTATGGAAACCCAGAAAATTATCGATGTTATTCGTGCGCTGGCGCTGGAAGCCGGTGATAAAATCATGGAGATTTACGCACGGGATGATTTCAAGGTGCGCAGCAAGGCCGATGATTCGCCGGTGACCGAGGCCGACGAGGCCGCCGATGCGCTGATTTCCGCGGGCCTGCACGCCGCCTTTCCCGATATTGCGCGGGTCACCGAAGAGCAGGCCGATAGCCACTCTGTGAGCGCTGACCGGTTTTTTATCGTGGACCCGCTGGATGGCACCAAGGAATTTGTGCACAGGCGCGGGGATTTCACCGTGAATATCGCGCTGATTGAAAACGGCACACCTGTGCTAGGCGTGGTTTTCGCCCCCGCCAAAAAGCGGCTGTTTTATACCGATGCCACCGGCCAAACCGTGGAGGAAAGCCAAGACGGCAGCCTCACGCCGTTGCATGTGTCCACCCCCGATAATGGCGCCCTGATTGTCGTTGCCTCCAAATCCCACCGCGACGCCGCCACCGACGCCTATATCAATAAATACAAGGTCGCCGACAGCGCCGCCGCCGGCTCTTCGCTGAAGTTCTGCCTTGTGGCGGCGGGCGAGGCGGACCTCTACCCCCGCCTTGGCCGCACCATGGAGTGGGACACGGCGGCGGGCCACGCGGTGCTGCTCGGCGCGGGCGGGCAGGTGGTGCGCTTTGATGACCACACCCCGTTGACCTATGGCAAGCCCAATTATGAAAACCCGTTTTTCATCGCCTTCAGCCCGGGGGTGGAGCTGAAAGAGGCCTGAATGGCAAAAGCCCCTGAAATCAGCGTTATCATCGTCAGCCGAGACCGGCCGGATGATCTGCGCAAGGTGCTGTCCTGCCTGCGGTTTCAGGATATATCCGGCTATGAGGTGATTGTGGTTACCAACACCCCCGGCGTGGTGGACAGGGCCTTTGCGCGGGTGTTTGATTGCGACGAGGCCAATATTTCGGTGGCCCGCAATGTTGGCCTGCACGCTGCCAAAGGCCGCTTTATCGCCTATTGCGATGATGACGCCCTGCCGGACCCCCCTTGGCTGCGCCGCCTGCTCGCCCCGTTTACAGACCCGGACATCGGCGGCACCGGCGGTTTTACCCGCGGGCGCAACGGCATTTCCCTGCAATGGGGCGGGGTGGAGACCGACCTTGTGGGCGAGGCGCATCCGCTGGATATTGCACCGCAATCTGATCCGGTGGTGTTTGCGCCCTCGCCCAAATCCGCCCCGGTGATGATCGGCACCAACTGCGCCTTTCGCAAACCCGCCTTGCAGCAGATCGGCGGGTTTGACCCGGCCTTTGCCTATTATCTCGATGACAGCGATATTTCGCTGCGCCTTTCGCAAGCCGGCTGGAAACTGGCGATTGTGCCCAGCGCCGAGGTGCATCACGGCTTCGCCGCCGGCCCCTACCGCGCCCGGAACCGCGTGCCCAAAACCCTGCACCCCTATGGCAAAAGCAAAATGCTGTTCTGCCGCAAACACGCGCCCGAATCGGCCCTTGCCCCCGCCCTGGCCCGGTTCAAGGCTCTGCAATCCGCCCGCTTGGAAAAACAGATGCGTTCCGGGTTAACAGAGCCCCAAGAGCTGTCGCGCTTAATAACCACTTTGGAAGCGGGCTACAAAGCGGGGCAAAACCTGCCGCTCTCCCCCATGGAGTGCGGCGCACAGCCGCCTGCGCAACCGGCCCCACACCTAACACCCACCCCGCGTATTCATGTTTTACTGGCAGGCCGAAAAGCCGATAACTCCTGGCAGATGGAAAAAGGGAAAATCCTTTCCAAACAGGGCGTTATCGTAACGGTGCTCACGCTCACCTGCTCACCGGCCTATATGCAGGCCGGGTTTTCAGAGCATGGGTTCTGGACCCTGAAAGGCGGGCAGTTTGGCAAGTCAAACCGCAGCGAGCCGTTGTTTAGGTGGCGGACATTGCGGGGAAAGGTGATCGCGGAAACAGAGCGGCTTGCCCGCATCAATCCGGTGGATTTCGTCGCCTACCCACAAAAGTCAACGCAATCTGACATATTTTCGCCGCAAAACGATGTCATGTCCTGTCTTAACGGGTTTGTGGTGGAATCAGTCCAAAGTGTTTAATCATGTGCACTTGTTCTCATCTGATTGGGGAAAGATATGAATACTAAAGTAACAAAAGCAATCTTTCCGGTGGCGGGACTGGGCACGCGGTTTTTACCGGCGACCAAGTCCATCCCGAAAGAGATCATGACCTTGGTGGACCGCCCCCTGATTCAATACGCGATTGACGAGGCGCGCGAGGCCGGAATCACCGATTTTATCTTTGTGACCGCGCGCGGAAAATCGGCGCTGGAAGATTATTTCGATAGCAACCCCGAGCTGGAAAAAACCCTGCTGTCCAAAGGCAAAACCGAGCTGCTGCACACCCTGCGGGAAACGGATATGGAAAGCGGGGCCATTGCCTATATCCGCCAGCGCGAGGCCCTGGGCCTTGGCCATGCGGTGTGGTGCGCCCGCCGCCTGATCGCCCCGAACGAGCCCTTTGCGGTGCTGCTGCCGGACGATGTGATCGCGGGGCAGGTAGGCTGCCTGAAGCAAATGGTCGAGGCTTATCATGAGGTTGGCGGCAATATGGTTGCGGCGATGGAAGTGCCGCCCGAGCAGATTTCCAGCTATGGTGTGATTGACCCGATAGAGAGCAACGGTCGCATGGTTACTGCAAAAGGCATGGTAGAAAAGCCAGCAGCCGATGTTGCGCCGTCCAATTTGGCGGTGATTGGACGCTATATTTTGCGCCCCGAGATTTTTAATGCGCTCAAAGGCCAAACGGCGGGGGCCGGAGGCGAAGTTCAGCTTACAGATGCGATTTGCGCACAAATCGGCACCGGCACACCTGTTACCGGCTATCGTTTTGAGGGCAACCGGTTTGATTGTGGCTCAAAAGCGGGCTATCTTCAGGCAACCGTGGCCTTTGGCCTCGCCCGCGCGGAGCTGCATGATGAATTTCGCAATTTTCTTGATTCCATCACCCATATGCAGCAGGTTGCCGAGTAGCCAACCCTGATGTCGGCGGTTCTGCTCGACATCAGCCGCACCATTTCCCGCGCGCCCTATCCGCACCCCACGGGGATTGACCGCGTGGAGCGGGCTTATATCCGGCATTTTCTGGCGGCTGAGGCCCCGGCCTTTTTCTTGTCGCGCGTGCTCAAAGGCTATGTTTTGCTGGACAGGCCCGCCATGCAGGCCCTTTGGCCCATGGTCACGGGGGATGCCCCTTGGCAAGGGCAAGACCTGATCGCGCGCCTTTTCAGCCACAAGCTGCCCGCAGCCACCAACCGCGCCGAATCCACCCTGCGCCGCGCCGCGCTGGGCACCTGCCTGCGCCCGAAGCTCGCCAAAATGCTGGCCCGCCACCTCCCCAGCGGCTTTACCTACCTCAATATCGGCCACAGCAACCGCAAACCCGCCCTCTGGCAGGCCGTGCGGGCGGCGGGAGCGGGGCAAATGCTGGCCATGGTGCATGACGTGATCCCGCTGGACTACCCCGAATTCACCCGCCCCGACACCGCCGCGCGCTTCGAAGCCGAGCTGAAAGCCACCGCGCGCGCCTGCGACGCGCTGATCTATAATTCCGAAGATACCGCCCAGCGCTGCGCAAAATACCTGCAAAAATGGGGGCTTAGCCCTGCGTCCCTGCCCATCCTGCTGGGCACCGAACCCCTCCCCGCACCGCCTGAAGCCCCGCTGTCCGATCCCGCCGAATTTGTCATGCTCGGCACCATCGAGCCGCGCAAAAACCACCAGATTTTGCTCGACATCTGGCCGGAGATCGACGCCCACCTGCATATTATCGGCCAGCGCGGCTGGCAGAACGAGGCGGTGTTTCACACGCTCAACACCCACCCGATGATCGGCAAAACCGTGTTTGAGCATAACACCCTTTCGGATGATGCCCTCGCCCGCCGCCTCGCCACCGCCCGCGCGCTTTTGTTCCCGAGCTTTGCCGAGGGCTTCGGCTACCCCCTGATCGAGGCCCTGCACATGCGCCTGCCGGTGATCTGCGCCGACCTCCCTTGCTTTCACGAGGTCGCCGGAGACCTGCCCACCTATCTGCCGCCGGACGATAAAACCGCCTGGAAAACCGCCATTCAGGCCGCCGCCGCCACGCCACGGGAGAAAATGCCTCAAAATGTCCGCTTTCCGACATGGGATCAACATTTTGCCAAGCTAAATATGTTCCTGTATAAGCAGGATAATTAACGAGCAGAAAGCCGGAACATGAAAAATCTTGCGCGACATTACCGGCTGCGACTTTTGCGCAAAAAGTGGCAGATTCGCACCTTGCGGCGCAAAAAGGACCTGTCATGCGTGAAAATGGGCGCGGGCCATGATAAAGCGCGCGGCATTTTCCTGTTTTCCACCATGCGCAACGAGGCCCTGCGGCTGCCGTATTTTCTGGAATACTACCGCAAGCTCGGGGTGGATCAGTTTTTCATCGTTGACAATGGCTCCACCGATGGCACCGCCGAGCTGCTCAAGGCTCAGCCGGATGTGTCCCTCTGGCGTACCCAAGCCAGCTATCGCCGCGCCAAGTTCGGGGTGCTGTGGCTCAATAACCTGCTCAACGCCTATGGTCATGAGCATTGGTGCCTTGTGGTCGATGTGGACGAGCTTTTCGTCTACCCCTACCACGACACCCGCCCCCTGAGCGCGCTGACCGACTGGCTCACCGCTTCGCAAATCAACAGCTTTGCCGCCATGCTGATTGATATGTATCCCAGGGGCGAAGGCAGATATGAACCGGGGCAAAACCCGCTGGAGACCCTCACCCATTTCGATGCCGGCAACTACACCCAGCGGCGCAATATCCGTTTTACCGAGCTCTGGATTCAGGGCGGCCCGCGCCAGCGGCTGTTTTTCCGCGCCCAGCCCGCCAAGGCCCCGGCGCTCAACAAAACCCCGCTGGTGTTCTGGCGCAAACACTATGTTTATGTGTCCTCCACCCACCTGCTTCTGCCCCGCAGCCTCAACCAGACCTATGAGCGAGAGGGCGGCGAGAAAATATGCGGCGCGCTGCTGCACAGCAAATTCCTGCCAGACCTCGCCGCCCGCGCCCAGGAGGAGCTCAAGCGCGGTGAGCATTACGCCAACAGCGCCGAATACCTCGCCTATAGCGAAAACCCCGATGCCATTGGCCAGATGTGGACCCCGCAATCCACCAAATATACCGGCTGGCAGCAACTCGAGCGCCTCGGGCTGATCTCTTACGGGGGCTGGGCATGAGCATTGGCATGGTGCTGTTGGTGCACGAGCACCTCAACCGCGCCGAGGCGCTGGTGCGGGCGCTGCATGCGGCGGGCTGCAAGGTCTCTGTCCATGTGGATGCCAAAGTGCCGGAGGCTGATTATTCTGCCTTTTATCAGTCGGTTAACCCGTTGGAAGGCGTGGTCTTCGCCCCCCGCATCCATTGCGAATGGGGCCGGTTTTCGCTGGTCGAGGCCGAATTGGCCACGGCTCAAACCCTGCTCGAGTCCTTCCCCGATGTTTCCCATGCCATCCTGCTTTCCGGCTCCTGCCTGCCCAACCGCCCGCTCCCCGAGCTCACCGAATTTCTGGCCCGCCACCCCGATACCGATTTCATCGAATCCGTCGCCGTGGGCGGGATGAACTGGATCAAAGGCGGGCTGGAGGCCGAGCGCTTCAGCCTGTTCTTCCCGCTATCCTTCGTCAAGCACCGCCGCCGCTTTGATGCGCTGGTCTGGCTGCAACGCAAATTGCGGGTGCGGCGCAAACTGCCCGAGGGGCTGGTGCCCCATATCGGCTCGCAATGGTGGGCGCTGACCCGGCAAACGCTGGAAGCCATCCTGAACGACCCGCTGCGCCCCGCATATGACCGCTTTTTCAAGCAAAGCTGGATCCCGGACGAGAGCTATTTCCAGAGCCTTGCCCGCAAGCACAGCCGCCGCATTAAATCCCGCTCGCTCACCTATGCCCGCTTTGATTTTCGCGGCAAACCGATGATGTTTTATGATGACCACGCCCGCTTTATCGAGCATTTGGACAGCTTTTTTGTGCGTAAAATCTGGCATGGGGCGGATGCGCTTTATGATATGTTGCTGGACACATCCCGCAGGCCAGCCCCGCGCAACCCCGATATGGCGGTGGCGTTTCAGGCCAGTATCGCGCGGGCGGAATCCCGTTGGCTCAAGGGCCGTGAGGGGCTGTTCATGCAGGGCCGCGCCCCGCGCCTGATCGACCTGACCACCGCCGCCCCTTACACGGTGCTGAGCGGTTTTGACCGCGTTTTCAAAGACCTGGCCCCGTGGCTGCACCAGCATACCGGCATTATTCTGCACGAGCATATCTGGTCGAAAGACAAGGCCAAATTTGCCCAAGCCGGCGCGCTTCTCAAGCGCAACATGGCCAGCAGCCGCCGGATCAGGGATTATAACGCCGAGGGTTTCCTGCTGAATTTCATCTGGAACCACGCCGATGATGACCCGATCTTCAATTTTGACCCCAACACCAGCCCCAGCCTCGCCAAATTTATCGCCAAAGACCCAAACGCGCGGGTCTACCACATCCGCTCGGCATGGTTGCTCGACCTGCTGCGGGCCGCGCCGCAAAATATAGAGGCCTTGCGCGAAAATGTGCAGAAAATGGCGCTGAAAGAGCAGGCCCAGCTTGCGGCGCTGGAGGGCGGCAAGGCGGATGTGCACATCCTTTCCCTGGCGGAAATCTATGCCCAGCCCGGCGCGGTGCTGGAAGACCTGCTCCTGGCCCTGCGCCCGCGTATGGCCAATGCCAATCGCGATATTCCGGCCTTTTTACCCCATGACGGGCTTGCAGCTTTTGCCGAATCCCTAAAAGATGCGGGCGTGAACCTGGATACAGAAATAAATATAGCGCTTAATCAGGATAGCGAATGAACCCGCAACCGTTTAGCAGATTTGTCATGATAGCGGCCATGCGTAGCGGCTCCAACCTGTTGGAATCCTACCTTAATCAATACAAGCGCATTCTTTGCCACGGTGAGCTGTTTCAACGGTCCTTTATTGGCACCCTTGGCACAACCGAATTTATGGGCATGAATATTAACACCCGAGACGCAGACCCACAGCGCTTTCTTGAAACCGTTTTCTCTGCAACACCGGATAAAATCACCGGTTTCAGGTTGTTTCAGGAGCATGATCAGCGCGTAACGGATATGGTTCTGAAAGACAGATTTTGCGCCAAAATCATTCTGACCCGGAACCCCCTCGAAAGCTATGTTTCCCTTAAAATTGCACGCAAAACCGGGCAATGGCTGGTTTGGGAAGACAAAGATAGGAAAAATGCGCAAATTCACTTCGATCTTGATGAGTATGCCGAATATCTGGCGGATAGAACGGCGTTTTATAGCCATATTCGCGAATCTCTCAGGCTGAGCGAGCAACCGTTTTTTGAAATTGATTACTCGATGTTGAACGATGTCAGCCATATCAACAGGCTAGCAGCCTTCGTCGGGGATAAAAATCCGAAATCGCGGCTGGACCAAACGATTATAAAACAAAATCCGGGTAGTTTGGCGAGCAAAATCAGTAATATAGATGAAGTGCGCGCGGCGCTGGATGCCCCGGATCTGCATGGTGGGCAGCCCCCCATAATCAAGCCGGTTCTGGAAAGTGGCACCGACCTTTCCCGGGCGTATTTTTGCATGAAACTGCCACTGGTTTTCGGCCCGGTCCCCGGGGTGCCCGACATTGGCGTGCGCACATGGATGGAAGCGCAGGATAAGCGGGTGCCGCGCAACGGGTTTACAACCCGCCGGTTCATTGAATGGCAGGCGCAGCACAAAAACATGCGGTTTTTCAGTGTTGTGCGCCACCCCGTGCTACGGGCCTATAATGCGTTTATGAACAAGATATTTGCGACCGCGCCCGATGGCTATCTGGGCATTCGCAAGGCGTTGGAAGATCAGTTTGGCATGTTTTTACCCCAAGGCCAGATAACGGCCACCCATAACAGGCGCGCTTTGGAGCAAAGCGGCTACGGAGTCGACGAACACCGGATCAACTTCAAACTGTTTCTGGTATTTGTCGCCGCCAACCTGAACAACGAAACCAAAATCCGGCAGGATGGCAAATGGCAATTACAATCGGAAATTATTCGGCGCTACCGGATTTTGCACCCCGAAGTTATGGTGCTGAAGGAAAAATCTCTTGATCTGGGTTTGCAATATCTGGAAAATCGGCTGAACCTGCCTTCAGTTATCGGCTGGAAAAACGAGCTGGACCCAGCCTACCCTTTTCCCATTGCCCAACTATACGATGACGAGGTAGAGCACCTCGCCCGCGCCGCCTATGGGCCGGATTATAAAGCTCTGGACTATCCGGATTTAAGCGGCTTGTGAGCGCTCGTTTTCCAGCAGGATGGCATATAATGCGGCGGCATCGCGGGTGGAACGCAATTTTTGGCAGGTCGCCTCGTTGCGCAAGGTCCGAGACACCCGCGCCAGCGATTTCAGGTGGTCCGTGACCGCGCTTTCAGGTGCCAGAAGCACAAAAATCAGGTCGGCGGGTTTGCGGTCCACCGCGCTAAAATCAACCGGTGTTTCCAGGTGCATAAACACCCCGCATACATGCTCTATATCCGGCAGGCGGGCATGGGGGATGGCCACCCCGTTCCCCATGCCGGTGGGGCCGAGCAGCTCACGCGCCTGCAATGCGGCCAGCACTTTGCTTTCCGGCAGATGGTAAACCTCTGCCGCGCGCCGCGCCGCATCCTGCAATACGCGCTTCTTGCTGCCCGCTTTGGCATCTGCAATAACAGCCTCGGGCAAAAGAAATTTCGAAAGCTCCATAACGGGCCCACCTACCTATCAAGTTTTGAATTGTGCTATTTGGCGTTTCTCGGGTCGATCCAGCCGATATTGCCATCATCGCGCATATGCACCACATTGACGCCGCCATGCTGGACATTGCGAAACACCAGCATATTGGCGCCCATCAGCTCCATCTGCATCACGGCTTCGCCGACGCTCAGGGTTTGCACAGGGGTTTCCATTTCCGCCACGATCAGGGGCTGCAGGCTCTCCGGTTCGGCATCCTCTTTCGGAGGTTCGATCACAAAGGTCGGCGCACCGATGCTCTCGATCGGGTCCACCCGGTCTTTGTGATGGTCTTTCAGCCGACGCTTGTAGCGGCGCAACTGCTTTTCCAGCTTGGAAATCGCGTTGTCAAAGCTGGTGTATACGTCGTCATTGCGGCCCGAGGCCTTGGCCACCATACCCGTTGCGAGATGCACCATGGTATCGGCTACAAATTCGTGTCCGTCTTTGGAAAAAGTAACCTGCGCTTCCACCGGGCGGTCAAAATATTTGCCGACCGTATTCAAAAGCTCTTCGTTCACATGGGTGGTGAGGGCGTCGCCCACATCCATATGTTTTCCGCTAACCTGAATTTGCATATCATCTCCCCGATTGGGCCAGGCAAAATTGCCAGGACTTAAAAAAACCGGTTCTACAGGGCGCAGAACCTAGGGGCGCTTGTCGCCGAAGTCAACCTTGCAGAGCGCGCATTTTTTTGCGGCGCAGCATGGAAGACGGGATCCCCATAGTTTCACGATATTTCGCAACGGTCCGGCGCGCAATATCTACGCCCTCACTTCGCAAAATATTTACAAGTGCGTCATCTGAAAGGGTTTTTTCGTAGCTTTCTTGCGCGATATGGTGTTTAATACGCGCGCGGACGCCGAGTGCCGAAAATTCACTTTTTTTGTCAATTCCCGCGATCTTTGCGGTAAAGAAATGTTTCAGCTCATAGGTGCCGCGACGGCATGTGAGGTATTTTCCCGCCGTCACCCTGCTCACCGTCGATTCGTGCACTCCGATTTCAGCCGCGATCATTGAAAGGGTCAGGGGCCGCATGGCGATATCGCCCTTTTCAAACCACGCAAACTGGTGTGCCACAATCGCCTTCGCGACCTTTAGAATGGTCTGCGCCCGTTGGTCCAGTGCCCGGATCAGCCAATTGGCCGCCTCGAGGTTCTGCTGGGTGAAATCTGCTGCTGCTTCGCCTGATTTGGCTACGTCTGCCATATAGCTCTGGTCTATCAGCACCTTTGGCAAAGTTTCCGGAATCAGTGCCACGTGCCACTGGCCCATTTCGCCCGGGGTGACCTCGACTTCGGGCACCACCTCCACCGGAGGCAGCGCGCCAAGCCCCGCCCCCGGGCGCGGGCTGAGGGCGCGAATCTCGCAGAGCATTTCCCGCACCGTGCTTTCCGGCTCGCCGGTTTTGGCCGAAAGCGCCGCCACATCACCGGCGGCCACCAGCATCAGGTTATCCAGCACCACTTCAATGACCGGATCAAAGCGGCCGCGCGCTTTGAGTTGCAAGGCCAGGCACTCCGCCACCGAACGTGCGCCGATGCCCGCAGGCTCGCAGGCCTGCAGCGCCGCCAGCGCCGCTTCAACCTCCCGGGTGCTGGCCTGCAGCCGGTCCGCCAGCTCAAAAACCGGGCTGCGCAGATAGCCGCTTTCCCCCAGTTCCCCCGCCAGCGCCTTGGCCAGCGTGGCCACCTTTGCGGGCAGGCGCATCAGGCCGATCTGCCTGTGCAGCCCCTCCAGCCGTGTTTCGGCTGCGCCGAGGCGCTCCATCGCCGCATAGCCGTCATTGCGGGAGCGCGACGGGGGCAGCGAGAGCAACGGATTTTTCGCCGCTTCGGCTTCCAGATAGGCCTCCAGCTCCGCCCCGCCGAGCTGCAACACATGGATCGCCTGGGTCAGCCGTGGCGACATCGCCAGCTTTTGCTGCTGCTTCAGCTCTATCCGTTGCGCAATGCCCATCAAGGCCCTCTTAAGTTAAATCCTGAACTGCTCGCCCAGGTAAACCTGCCGAACCTGTTGATTTTGCACCACATCCTCGGGCGTGCCGCTCATCAGCACGGTGCCGTCATGCAGGATATAGGCGCGATCAACAATCTCTAATGTCTCTCTTACATTATGATCGGTTATCAAAACACCAATGCCGCGATCTTTCAGGTGGGAAACCAGATCTCTGATCTCGTTCACCGCAATCGGGTCCACCCCGGCGAAGGGTTCGTCAAACAGCACATATTTGGGCTGGCTGGCGAGGCAACGGGCTATTTCCACCCGCCGCCGCTCGCCGCCTGAGAGCGCCAGCGCCGGGGCGCGGCGCAGGTGGGTGATGGAAAACTCGGCCAAAAGCTCATCCAGCATTTTTTGCTGCTGGCGGCGGCCCCTGATATTCAGCTCCAGAATCGCGCGGATATTATCCTCTACCGACATGCCCCGAAAAATCGAGGCCTCCTGCGGCAGATAGCCAATGCCCATTTTGGCGCGGCGATACATGGGCAGAAAGGTAATATCCTCCCCGTCGATCACCACGGTGCCCGCATCGGGGTTCACGAGGCCGGCGATGGAGTAAAAACAGGTGGTTTTGCCCGCGCCATTGGGCCCGAGCAGCGCCACCACCTCGCCGCGGTGCAGTTCCAGCGACACATCCCGCAGCACGGGGCGCTTTTTGTAACTTTTACCGATATGGCGGATCAGCAGCCCGCCCTGGCCCTCGGTGACCTCAAGCGCGGGCATCAGTTGCCCCCGGTCTGGAAGATGGTTTGCACGCGGCCCTCCATTTGCGCGGTGCCCGCGTTTAGGTCTATCCTAAGTCGTTGGCCGGAAAGTGCATTTTGCCCCTGGGTGAGGATAACATGCCCTTCCATCAGCACATTACCCGCCACCAGTTCATAGGTGGCGCTGTCGGCCTGGGCGCTGTCTTCCCCGCTGACAAACACCACGTTGCCCGTGGCCCTCAGGGCCTTCACCTTGCCGCCGCCGGTGTCGTCATAGACCACCTCGACCCGGTCCGCCGACAGCCGCAGCTCCCCCATGCCCGCCACCACATGGCCCTCAAAAACCGCCATTTTCGTGGTTTGGTCAATGGAGAGCGAATCAGCCGCAATTTCCACCTGTTTGGCCTCGCCGGACTCGAGCGACCCGAAGGGCAGCGACGCCCCCTGGGCCAAGGCCGCCACGGCCAGCAGGGTCATCAAGGTGGAAAGCAGCCAAATCTTCATGTTATTCACTCTGGTTTTGCAGGTTGTAGCGCATCATAACGTTATTTTGAAACCAAAGCACCCGCTTTTCATCACCATTTGATTCTATTCGGAAATTCTCCGCCGATACCCGCCCCAAAGGGCCATCCGCCACAATGCCGGTGCCCTGCAATTCGCCAGAGGCCATCAACAGGTGCAGCGTGTCCACCGTAGCCACATTGCCGTCGGATGTTTCCATTCGCCCGCCATGTTCAAACCACACGGTTTGCGCCGCCACGTCCATCAGCGCGGAGGGGGAAGTCACTTTTGCCCAAGCCCCTGAATTAAAACGGAATTCGGTTCTCATATTGGTGATCAAAACCAGATTGGTGCCGTCATCCATCGGCCTGATTTCATCCGCCAACAGGCGAAACGGCTCGCCCTTTCGGGTCACCCCGTTCACCTGGGGGTTCTTGATAAAACTGCCCTTTTCCAGCGAATCAATATCCGCGCGGGAGAAGGTCAGCCCAACGCTGGACCTGTCTTTGCCGTTAAACAAAAACACCGTGCCCAGCACCCCGAGCGCGATCAGCGGCAGCAGGATTTTCAGCCACGCCACCATGCGGGAATAAGGGTTGCGGCGCCCCGCCATCAGTGGGCGAAAATGTCGGTTTCCGGCCAGCCCGCCAGGTCCAGCGCCGCGCGGTGGGGGAGGAAATCAAAGCAGGCCCGGGCCAGTTCCGTGCGCCCCTCGCGGGCGAGGCGGGCGTTGAGCTCGTCCATAAGCCTATGTAAATAAAGCACATCTGACGCCGCATAAGAAAGCTGCGCCTCGGTCAATTCCGGCGCGCCCCAATCACTGCTTTGCTGGTATTTGGAAATATCGACCTTGAGGAGCTCCTGCAAAAGGTTCTTGAGCCCGTGGCGGTCTGTATATGTGCGCACCAGTTTCGAGGCGATTTTGGTGCAGTAGACCGGCGCCGTAACGGCACCAAAACGGTGCAGCAGCACTGCAATATCAAACCGCCCGAAATGGAACAGTTTCAGGCGCTCCGGGTCGGTGAGCAGCTTCACAAGATTCGGAGCTTCGGTTTGGCCTTGCGCGATTTGCACCATATGGGCGTCGCCATCTCCGGCGCTGAGCTGCACAAGGCAGAGCCGGTCGCGATGCGGATGCAGCCCCATGGTTTCACTATCAATGGCGATCACATCGCCAAGGTCAAGATCATCGGGAAGGTCGCCTTTGTGGAGGTAGTTGGTCATGGGAAGCCTGCAAAGAAATGGGTTTGGGGGAGTGTAGCGCATTGGGGGTTAACACAAAACCATGAATTGCGGAGCGGGCGGGGTTTTGCAGACCAGTACGCATTTTTGGTTGTAATTTAGCGGTGTTATGTCAAAGTTAACAATATGAAATATCACTATAAGTGTAAAATATGAGCAAACGGGGATTTAAATTCGGGGGTTTAAGACATGTCAAATTTCGAAATGTTCAAGAATAATATAATAGCCTACGCTAGTGCAGAAGATGAGTTTGCATATGCCCCAGCATTGCTTGAGAAAGGCTTTTTTGACAATTCAGGTATAATCAACAAGGTTCGCAACGACACGACGATGCTGATTATCGGGGCAAAAGGCTCTGGTAAATCCACGATTGCAAAATATTTAGAGCTTGAAGCTACAAATAAATCTGATTTTTTTGTTGATACCGTTAATCTTGAGGATTTTCCTTATACTCCGTTTTCAAAAATAGTACCTGGCGGAGATATGGAACTTTCCGAAAAGTTACCGCTTGCATGGCAATGGATCTTGGGGCTTATCTTGTTAGAAACGTTGTCAAAGGATCAGTCCGTAGAGGCGAGTGATCCCTATCACTATCAAATGATGTTAAAAGCTCTTCGAGAAGAAGGATACCTCGATAGCGTAAATTTGCGAGATGTAATATCTAAGACAAAAAAAAAGGGGTTTAGGTTGAGCGCGATGGATGTTGTTTCAGCATCATTTAACGAAGAAGTAGAAGGTTTAGGCGGGAATATTTCTAAGTATTCACGATCAATTCAGAAAACCATACAATCTCTGGAGACAAATTCAGAATTCTTAATATTTATTGATGGGCTCGACAAAATTCTTTCTTCAAAACGAGTGAGCTTCCAAGCCATTGGAACATTAATAGAACAAACATCTCGGTTTAACAATGAATTGAGGACATCTGGTCTCAATGCCAAGGTGATAATTCTTTGTCGTGATGATATTTTTGAAAAGGCGTCTGGATCAAATTTAAACAAGTTAAAACAACACCATAGCGTAGAGCTCGTTTGGTATTCAGAAAAAGAGCAACCAGAAGAAACCCAACTTTTTCAACTTATTGAAAACAAAGCTCGAACATTCTTGAGTCCTAACCAATCTTATTTTTCTATGTTTTTTGCAGAATCTATTGATAATGGACCGTTTTTTAAGACCTTAATTGAGCAAACTCG
This sequence comes from Paracoccaceae bacterium, assembly GCA_026995265.1. GTDB lineage: Bacteria > Pseudomonadota > Alphaproteobacteria > Rhodobacterales > Rhodobacteraceae > UBA3077. The sequence goes on along the minus strand of JALWPC010000242.1, from coordinate 4,638 downwards.
GTCACTTCCAAGAGATATATTCATGTTGCTGGACAAAATTCGTGAACATTCAAAACACCTTCCTATCGATACACAACAATATTTAGGCGGTATGCAGGATTATAGCGAAAAGTATTTTAAATTCGAAATAATGGATAATATCGAGGGATTTGCGGAAAAGGAAAGTATTAAGTCGTTGTTCAATTGTATCACCGAGTTAGGAAATCCAGTATTTATGTTTTCGGAATTGGAAAGTATTTATTCATCACGAAAAGAAACATTTGACCTGAAGCAAACGTGTGAATCGCTTTATGATTGTGGCGCTCTTCACTGTGTTCGGTCTTCCAATGGAAATGACATTTATACTGCAAGCTATCGAAACTATGGCACAAGTTTTAGCCAGAGTTGGAAAATTGTAGTGCATAAAGCACTTCGAAAGGCACTGGTATTACCTTTAAGAGCTTCCATTGATCCGTAAAATGTTTGAGTAAAAAAGCCCCCGCCTTTCGGCAGGGGCTTCCCCATTCCAGCAATCCAACCCTAGCCCTCTTGCTTGATCTCTTCACCGGTTTCCTGATCAACCACTTTCATGCTCAGGCGCACCTTGCCGCGGTCGTCAAAGCCCAAAAGCTTGACCTTGACCTCCTGACCCTCGGACAGCACGTCTTTCGGGTGGTTGACCCGCTCATTGGCAAGCTGGCTTACATGCACAAGGCCGTCGCGCTTGCCAAAGAAGTTCACAAAGGCTCCGAAGTCCATCAGTTTCACAACTTTACCGGTGTAGATTTTTCCGGCTTCCGGCACAGCCACAATCTCGTTAATCATGGCGCGGGCTTTCTCGATGCTCTCGCCATTGGGCGAGGCAATCTTGATGATGCCGTCATCGTTAATATCCACCTTGGCACCGGAAACCTCGACGATTTCGCGGATCACCTTGCCGCCCGAGCCGATCACCTCGCGGATTTTATCGCTGGGCACCTGCATGGTTTCGATGCGCGGCGCGTGCACCGAGAACTCGCCCGCGCCGGTCAGCGCCTTGGACATCTCGCCCAGAATGTGCATCCGGCCATCACGGGCCTGCGCCAGCGCGGTGCGCATGATCTCGGGGGTGATGCCGGCCACCTTGATGTCCATCTGCATGGTGGTGATACCGTTTTCGGTGCCCGCCACCTTGAAGTCCATATCGCCGAGGTGGTCCTCGTCGCCCAGAATGTCGGTCAGCACTGCAAATTCGCCGTCATCCTGCAGGATCAGGCCCATGGCCACGCCCGCAACAGCGTTTTTCAGCGGCACGCCGGCGTCCATCATCGAAAGGGAACTGCCGCAGACCGTCGCCATGGAAGACGAACCGTTGGACTCGGTGATTTCAGACACCAGCCGGATGGTGTAGGGGAAATCGGTCGCCGGAGGCAGCACCGCTTGCAAAGCGCGCCAGGCCAGCTTGCCGTGGCCGATTTCGCGGCGGCCCGGGCCAAACATCCGGCCGGCCTCGCCCACCGAATAGGGCGGGAAGTTATAGTGCAGCAGGAAGTTGGAGCGGGAAGAGCCGTGCAGCGCGTCAATAATCTGCTCGTCATCGCCGGTGCCAAGGGTTGTGACCACCAGGCCCTGGGTTTCGCCGCGGGTAAACAGCGCCGAGCCGTGGGTGCGGGGCAGGAAGCCCACTTCCGAGGTGATCGGGCGCACGGTGGTCAGGTCCCGCCCGTCAATCCGCTTGCCGGTTTTGATAATGTCACCGCGCACCACCTCGGATTCGAGCTTCTTGAAGCAACTGTCAAGGTTGGCGTCTTCAAGCTCTTCCTCGGTGAGCGATTCCCTGATGCTCTCGCGTGCCGCTTTCACAGCGGCGGTGCGCTCCTGCTTGTCGGTATTGGCGAAAGCGGCGCGCATGGCCTCTTCGCCAGCGGCTTTCACCTTGGCATAAAGCTCGGAATAATCGGGCGACTGGAAGTCAAACGGTTCATTGGCCGCATCATTTGCCAGGTCCAGGATCATATCAATCACCGGCTGCATCTGGGCATGGCCAAATTCAACGGCGCCCAGCACTTCGGCCTCGGACAGCTCGTAAACCTCCGATTCCACCATCATCACCGCGTCTTTGGTGCCCGCCACAATCAGGTCGAGCCGCTGCTCGGGATTGTTGCGCAGGTCCTGCATGTCATCCACAGAGGGGTTGAGCACGTAAGAGCCATCGGTGAAGCCAACACGGGCACAGCCGATAGGGCCACGGAATGGCGCACCGGACAGGGTGAGCGCAGCCGAAGCGGCGATCATGGCGACCACGTCGGGGTCGTTTTCCAGATCGTGCGAAAGCACCGTGCAGATCACCTGGGTTTCATTCTTGAAACCCGGCACAAAGAGCGGGCGAATCGGGCGGTCGATCAGGCGGCTGGTGAGGGTTTCCTTCTCGCTCGGGCGCGCCTCGCGCTTGAAGAACCCGCCGGGGATTTTGCCCGCTGCGTAATATTTTTCCTGGTAGTGCACGGTCAGCGGGAAGAAATCAAAGCCCTCTTTGGGTTTCTTTTCAAACACCACGGCGGCCAGCACCGTGGTTTCGCCGTAAGTGGCGATTACGGCAGCATCGGCCTGCCGCGCAACTTTTCCGGTTTCGAGCGTCAGGGTGTCATGCCCCCACTCGATGGATTTTTTCACAACATTAAACATGTTTTTCCTTATCTGCGGGCTGTGCCCCCTGGCACTCCCGCCGGCCTCCGGTTTCGTTTACATCCTATCGCCGCGCCTGAGGCCAAGGCGGCGGCGGACAACATCCGGTGGTTCTATCAGGCCCCACCAAAGCCCTTACATGCAAAAACGCGCCCGTGTTCGGGCGCGTTTGAGCGAACTCTAGCGGCGAATGCCAAGGCGCTTGATCAGGTCCTGGTAGCGGGCCTCGTCCTTGCCCTTGACATAGTCGAGCAATTTGCGGCGCAGGGCCACCATTTTCAGCAGGCCCCGGCGGGAATGGTTATCCTTTTTGTGGGTCTTGAAATGCTCGGTCAGGGTATTGATCCGGCTGGTGAGGATTGCGATCTGCACATCCGGCGAGCCGGTGTCCCCCTCTTTGGTGGCGTATTCCTTGATCAGCTTGGCTTTAAGCTCTGGTGTGATCGACATCGGTTTATCCTTTGTTTTTAAGGGTTGAGTGCCTAATTGCGCACGGCCACTGCCAAGATGTCGTCCAGCAGGGTCAAACACAAAAGGGCCGCCAAAGAGAATCCTCTTGAGCGACAGGGTTCGATATAGGAGGTTTGAACCGGAATTGGAAGCAGAATATACATTTCCAAATTGCACAAATATCCCGGGGTGAATTGAGCGTAGCGAAAGAGGGGCAGCGCCCCTAAAAACGCGCCGGGTCAAGCGCTGCCACCACATCCGCTTCCATCTCCGGCGCCCGCCCCATCACCAGATCCGCCAGCAACCTGCTGGCCGCAGGGGCGCTCTGAAAGCCATAGCCTCCTTGCCCTGCCAGCCAGAAAAATGAAGGTTCTGCCTTGTCTCGCCCGATTACCAGCGAGTGATCCGGCGCAAAGCTCCGCAGCCCCGCCCAGGAGGATTGCAAGCGGGTGACAGGCGCTGTCACCATTTCCTCATAGCGCGCCAGCCCCTCGGCGAGCACCATATCATCGGGCCATGCATCATGGGGCTCGGCCCTGTCCTCATCGGCGGGCGACACCAGCCAACTCCCCGCATCGGGCTTGGCATACCAGCGTTCGCCCACGCTGATGGTAAAGGGCCAGAGGCGCACATCCAGCCCTTTGGGTGCCGGCAGCCGCGCCATCGAGCGGCGATAGGGCTGGATGCCCAGCGGCGCCACTCCGGCCATTTGCGCCACCCCGTCGGCCCATGCCCCCGCCGCGTTGACCAGGATTGCGGCCTGGAAGACCCCCGCGCCGGTGGTTACCGCCCAGCCTTGGCCGCGCCTGGCTATCGATTCCACCCGCGCGTTGCCAATAATCTCGGCCCCGTTCTGGCGCGCGGTTTTGGCATAGCCCTGCAGCAGGCGGTCGGTGTCCAGATCAAAAACATCATCGCGTGCGGCAGCAAATGCCACCTTTTCTGGGCGCAAGATGGGCAGGCGCTCCATGGCCTCGGAAAGGGTAATTTCGGCCATGCCAAAGCCCGCGCATTCTTCCCTGAAACCCGCTTCATCCTCGTCCCGCCCGACAAGAAGCATCCCGCGCGGGGTCAGCACATGCTTGAGCCCGTCATACGAGGCGTGGTTGAGCGCGCGCACCGGAGCGTTGCCGAAATCTGCCAGATACATCGCTGCCGAGCGCCCCGATGTATGGGTGCCCAGCGCCGTTTCCGCTTCCAGCAGGGTGACCTTGGCATAGGGGGCCAGCGCCGCCGCCGCCGAGACCCCTGCAATGCCGCCACCGATGATCAGAATATCTTTCATAGGCGGAGCCTAGCCGAAATCCACCGCAAGTAAAGCCGCTTTCCCCGCCGCGTCAGAGTGGTTACTCTCCTAGGATAGTAGGCACGATGAATCATATGATTATAGATATTAATCAATATGTTAATGGCTATTCTGGGCGTTGTTGCATATAAGATCGTTGAGACGGATTTCCCCTTTCCCAAGCCAGTCATTGGATTTTCACGCTCACAGGCATTCCATGTGCTGTGAATCGGTTAAGGCAGTTCACGATGACTTTGGCT
>JALWPC010000241.1 GCA_026995265.1 Paracoccaceae bacterium | reverse complement strand
CCTGCGCCCCGCCAAGGGCGGTTTCCGGCGTAGTGACGGTGTGGCCCAGCGCTGCCAGCCGCGCGCGGGTATCCGCACCATAGCCCCGCTCCAGCGCCAACTCACCGGCGTGGGCAAAGCTGCGGGGCAGGCTGATGGCGGCTTGCGGGTCCATGCCATAGTCAACGATGTTGGACATAAAGCGCATATGGCCATTGGGCTGGTATTGCCCGCCCATCACCCCGAAGGGCATCAGGAATGCGCCTTTCTTTTCCAGCATGGCGGGGATGATGGTGTGCATCGGGCGCTTGCCGCCCATGGCCTCGTTGGGGTGGCCCTGGGCGAGGGTGAACCCCGCGCCACGGTTTTGCAGCAGAATGCCGAACCTGTCGGAGGCAAGGCCGCTGCCAAAGCTGTGAAACACCGAATAGATCAGCGAGAGCGCCATTCGGTTTTTGTCTACCACCGTCAGGTAGATGGTTTCTTTGTGCACCGCTTCCAGCCGCTGGCTTGGCAGGTGCAGGGCTTTGCCCGGGTCGATCAGCGCCGCCAGATTTGCCGCGGTTTCGGGGCTGAGCATATGGCCAAGGTGGGTTGTGGCGCTCGGGTCGGCGATGAAGCGGTCGCGGGCGTCATAGGCGAGCTTGGCGGCTTCGGCCTCTAGGTGCGCCCGTTCGGGGCTGAGGGGCGCGAGGTTGGCCACGTCAAAATGGCTCAGAATATTGGCCATCAGCAAGGCCGTGGCCCCGTGGCCGTTGGGCGGCAGCTCGGTGAGGGTATGGCCATGGTAAACGGTGCTGATCGGCGCTACGTAATCGCATTTCGTGGCGGCGAAATCCTCCAGCGTATGGCTGCCGCCAGCGGCGCGGAGGCTCTTCACCATGTCCTCGGCCACCTCGCCCTCATAAAACCCCGCGCGGCCCTCGCTGGCAATTTTGCGCAGCACACGGGCCTGGTCCGGCGCGGCAAATACCTGCCCCGCCTTGGGGGCCTCGCCGTTGATCAGGTAGCGGTCGCGGGCCGTGCCTTGCAGGCGGCCAGCGGCAATCGCCCAGTCAAAGGCCACGCGCGGGGCCACCGGCACCCCCTCTTCGGCGTAGCGAATGGCGGGGGCGAGGACCTGCGCCAGCGGCAGCCTGCCATGGTCGGCACTCAAGGTCACAAAGCCATCCACCGCGCCGGGGATGGTCACCGCATCGGCGCTGCCATCGGGAATGGCTTTGTGGCCAGCGGCGCGCAGGCGGGCGGCGGACAGGCCCTTGGGGGCGCGGCCCGAAGCGTTGAGCCCGATGAATTTTTCATTCGGCGCGGGCTGCAACAGCGCAAAGCAATCGCCCCCCAGCCCGGTCATTTGCGGCTCGCAAATGTTGAGCACCATGGCGGCGGCGATGCCTGCATCCACCGCGTTCCCCCCCGCTTCCAGCATGTTCACCGCCACCTTGGCGGCCAGCGGGTGGGAGGTGGCGCACATGCCGTTCTGGCTGATGGTGACCGAGCGGCCCCCTTGTTGAAAATCACGCATCGTTTATCCTTTGCTCAGGTCATCCAGCGCCTTCCAGCGCGCCAGCAACGGCGGGAGGGCGGAAAGCGGCAGCATATTGGGGCCGTCCGACGGGGCATTGTCGGGGTCATCATGGGCCTCGATGAACAGGCCTGCAACCCCCACCGCCAGCGCCGCCCGCGCCAGAGGGTCGACAAATTCCCGCTGCCCGCCCGAGGCCGCACCCTGCCCGCCGGGCTGCTGCACGGAATGGGTGGCGTCAAATATCACGGGGTGGCCGGTAGCGGCCATCATCGGCAGGGCGCGAAAATCGTTCACCAGCGTATTATAGCCAAAACTGCTGCCGCGCTCGGTGAGCAACACGGGGGCGTTGCCCAGCTTTTCGGCGACATGGGCCATGTCCCAAGGGGCGAGAAACTGCCCCTTCTTGATGTTTACCGGCTTGCCCGTGGCGGCGGCGGCGCGCAGAAGGTCGGTCTGGCGGCACAGAAAGGCGGGGATTTGCAGCGCATCCACCACCTCGGCCACCGGGGCGCATTGCGCCGCTTCGTGCACATCGGTGAGCACGGGCAGGGCCAGCGCGCGGCGCACCTCGGCGAGGATCTCAAGGCCCTTGTCCAGCCCCACCCCGCGCGCACTGCTCCCGGATGTGCGGTTGGCCTTGTCAAAGGAGGCCTTGAACACCATCGGAATGCTTGCCCGCTCGCACATGCCCTTGAGCGCCTCGGCCACCCGCAGGCAATGGTCGCGACCCTCGATCTGGCAGGGGCCGATGATCAGGGCAAAGGGGGCGGCATTGGCAAAGGCCACCTTGCCGATATGAACCGTTTTCATCATTCTATCCCCATTTCTGCCAGCGCTGCTTCCACCCGCGCGATGTCCGGCGGGTTGTTCACCTCCCAAAACACCCGCCCCCCAGCCTCGACCTCGACACAGCGCACATGCGCGCCGTTTTCCAGAAACCGGAGCTGCTCCAGCCCCTCGATGCGCTCCAGCCGCCCCATGGGCCAACCCGCATAGCGGCGCAGGGCTTCGGGGCGGTAGGCATAGAGGCCCACATGGTGGAACACGGCATCACCCGGCGCAAGCCTATCCGAAAATGGCAGCACTTCCTTTGAAAAGTAAAGTGCGCGGCGGGTGTCGTCAAACACCGCCGTGGTGCCACCGACAAGGCCCTGCGCGCGGTCGCCCTTCAGGCGACGTAGGATTTGGGGGTCGGCTTTGAGCACGGGGGTGGCCATGTCCACGCCCTCCATGGCGGCAATCACGGCGCTGACGAATTCCGGCGGCGTGAGCGGCGCGTCGCCTTGCAGGTTCACGATCAGCTCGGCCTCGGGCAGGCTGTCGGCGACCTCGGCGCAGCGCTCGGTGCCGTTGGCGCAGGTGGCCGAAGTCATCATCACTTCGGCCCCGAAGCCGCGCGCGTGTTCGGCAATGCGGTCATCATCGGTGGCGACAATCACCCGTGCGGCCTCTGGCACGGCGCAGCCCGCCTCCCAACTGCGCTGAATCAGGGATTTTTCAATCCCTGTGGCCCCGCGCAGCATGGCCAATGGCTTGCCCTGAAAACGCTGGCTTTGAAAGCGGGCGGGAATAACGATAGTAACCATCAGGCGACCCCCGCCTGCAGCAGCAGCAGGAAGCTCACGATACCGACGGGCCGCCCCGCCTCCACCACGAACAGCACCGAGATCTTGTGCGATTGCAGGCGCGCCAGCGCCTCCACCGCCATGGTGTCGGGCGGGATGGTGATGGGGTTGCGGGTCATGATTTCCTGTGCGGTGGTCTCCCACAGGGCCGCTTTCATCGAGCGTTCAGAAGAGCGCTCAAGATAGCGGCGCACATCGCCATCGGTGATCACGCCCGTGAGCGCACCCGCTTCATCGGTGATGCCCACCACCCCGAGCGAGCCTTTGGTGAGCACGCCCAACGCCTCGTTTATGCTGGCATTTTGGGCCACCAGCGGCAGGTTCTCCGCCTGCATCATGTCGCCCACCGGCACAAGCTGCGCCCCGAGCTTGCCGCCGGGGTGAAAGTCATGAAAGCTGCGCTCGGAAAACCCGCGCCGTTCCACCAGCGCCACCGCCAGCGCATCGCCAAGGGCCATGGTCAGCAGGGTGGAGGTGGTGGGGGCCAGCCCGTTCGGGCAGGCCTCGCGCACCGGCGGCAGCACCAGCGCCACATCGGCGGCGCGGCCCACCAGGCTGTCGCGCCTGCCGGTCAGGGCGATCATCTTCATGCCGAAGCGCTTGCAATAGGCGATGATGTCCTGCAGCTCTCGGGTTTCGCCGGATTTGGAAATCAGCATCACCACGTCTTCACGGGCGATCATGCCGAGGTCCCCGTGGCTGGCCTCGGTGGGGTGCACGAAAAACGCCGGCGTGCCGGTGCTGGCAAAGCTCGCCGCCAGCTTGGCGCCGATATGGCCGCTTTTGCCCACCCCCACCACGATCAGCCGCCCCGTGCTGGCCTCTATCAGGTCCAGCGCCGCGTCCACATCCGCCTGCATGCCGTTTTGCATCTCGCCCAACAGCACCTCCAGCGCCGAAAGGGCGAGGCGCAGGGATTTGACCGTGGAGGAAGGCGGCTGGCTCATGGGATGGTCTTTTCAAATGCAGGTTATGGAAGGCTAAAAATAATCCGGAATTTCGATCACGATCACGGTGATATTATCCCGCCCGCCGCCTTCCTTGGCAAGCTCAATAAGCTCGTTGCACAGGCTGGTGATGGGCGCGGTGCTCATATATTGGGCAATCACCTCGTCGCTGACAAAGCCGCTCAGCCCGTCCGAGCACAGCAAAAAGCGGTCGCCCGGCTCATAGGTGCCGCGCAATTTGTCGATCTCCACCGTGTCGCCCACCCCCACGGCGCGGGTGATCACATTGCCATGGGGGTGGTTTGCGGCCTCTTCAGCGGTGATCTGGCCGTTTTCCAGCAGATCGTTAACCAGGGAATGGTCGCGTGAAAGTTGGGTCATTTTGCCATCGCGCATGTGGTAAAGGCGGCTGTCGCCCACCCAGAGGCAGGCGAAATGCGGTTCCGAGAGGATCAGCCCGATGGCGGTGGAGCCAATGGTGCCCCCGCCGCGCCGTTCGGCCTCGGCCAGAATTTCGTAATGCGCTTCCAGAAGGGCGCTGCGCATGGCCTTCATCACCTCGGAGCTCGGCAGGTTGTGGTCGATCTGTCCGATTCGGTTGACGATACATTGCGAGGCAAAATCCCCCCCCGCATGGCCGCCCATGCCGTCGGCCACCAGAAACAGGCCCAGTTCCGGCACCGAGATCATCGAGTCTTCGTTAACCTTGCGCACCAGTCCGACATCGGTTTTGGCGCAGTGATGAAAAAAATTCATGCCAATTCCCCTGTTATTATCTCTCCGGTCCAATCCCCTGTGTCTTGGGTTAGTAAAGTATTGAAGGCACGCCCGCGGGGCAGGCCGGTGCAGGCGAGCCCCAGGGGTGCGCCGTATGCCTCGCCGGGGGCGGAGAGCCAGCGGCTTTGATCCGCCGCAACGGGGAGGCCGGACCCCGCTTCGGGCAGGGCGGCCAGCATGGCCTCCAGTTCCGGCTTGCCGCGCAGGCTGTCCAGCATATTCAGCGCCGCATCCTCCACGGGTGCGAAAAATCCGCCATCGCTCAGGGGTGCGGGTGCGCCCTGGGCCACCAGCGTGAGCGGAAACAGCCGCCCGACGGCATCCTGGCTTGGCATCATCACCCCAAAATAAGGGCCGCCCTGAATGACCGCCTCGCCAAGGGCAAACCGCCAGATCGGGGCGGTTTGATAGGCCTCTTGCCAGCCCGCGCCAAGGGCTTCGCGGCTGGCCAGAAACCCCTGTTGCAGGAAGGCGTCCCACGCCTCGATAAAGCGGCGGCTCACATGCCCCCGCACAAAATCCCCCAGCGCCGGAAATTTGCCGAAATATCCGAACGCCGCGCCCATATCAAAGCGAGCTCGGGCAGCGGAAATTGGTCAGCGCGCTGAGCTGGAACGGGTTATAGGCCGCCCCGGCCCGAAGCTGGAAGCTCACGATTCGCCCGCCGATATTGAAGATCACCCGGGCGCGGTCGGCCACCTGGGTGCGGCGCACCTCGGCGGCATCCAGCATTCTGAACAGCGCCCACGGCCCGTCAAAGGCCATGGCGTTTTCGGCGTTGCGGCGCTTGGGCTCCAGCACCACCTGGGTGGGGCCGCCATCGGCGGGCCATTGCATCGGCACATCCTGCGCCGGCTGGTTTTGCCGGTAATCGAGGATTTGTCCCTCGATGGCCAGTTGCACCCGCCGCGCATTCGGGTCCAGGTTGAGCACTTTCATGTCAAAGCTGACCACCGGCAGGCCGGGACTGAGGAAAAACGCATCGCGAATTTGCGCCGCCCGCTCGAACTGCCGCAGCACCGAATCCGAAATGCCAAGCTCCTGATTTTGCACCCGTCGCCAGCGCCACGGGCTGCCGGAGGTATCGACAAACTCCATCAGGTTATCGGTGAAAAATTTGTCGATCAGCCCTTGGGGCGCAAACAGGCGGGCAAATTCCT
>JALWPC010000240.1 GCA_026995265.1 Paracoccaceae bacterium | reverse complement strand
GCTGTTTGACTTCATCAAAACCCATAATCTGGACTGCGACGCCGCGCAAACCGGCTGGTTTCAGCCCGCCCACTCGCCCGACCACCTGAAGCTCTCGGAGGCCCGCGTGCGGGCCTGGCAAAGCCATGGCGCCCCCGCCGAGCTGCTGGACAAACCTGCCTGTGACGCCCTGCTTGGCTCCACCCATTGGCATGGCGGTATGCTCAACCCCACGGGTGGCCACCTCAACCCGCTGAAGCTCAGCCACGCGCTGGCCCGCCTGTGCCAACAGGCGGGGGTGCAGCTTTTCGAGCACACCCCGGCGACCTTTGTCACCCGCAAGGGCGCGGGCTGGCAGGTGACCACCCCCGAGGGCATGGTCACCGCCGAGGCTGTGCTCTTGGCCACCAATGCCTATACCCGCCAGAATGTCGAACCGCGCATCGAGCGCTCGGTGATCCCGCTCACCGCCTACCAGCTCGCCACCCCGCCGCTCACCGAGGCCCAGCGCGCTGAAGTCATCCCCGGTCGCCAGGCCGTTTCCGACACCCGCGGCGACCTATGGTATTTCCGCTATACAGCGGATCACCGGCTGGTCACCGGCGCCGCGCTGCTGACGAAAATCGGGGCAAGGGCGCGGCTTCAGGCCCTGCTCAGGCACCGGCTGGAAACCGCTTTTCCCCAGCTTGCCCCGCTCGGCTTCACCCATATCTGGAACGGCTTTGTGGGCATCACCACCGATTTCACCCCCCGCTTTCACCAACTTGGCCCGGGCTATTTCGCCTTCACCGGTTACAATGGCCGAGGCCTTGCCCTAACGCTTTCTGTAGGCCGCGAATTTGCCAACAAGATCAACGACGAGCCCTGCGCCCTGCCCTTCGAGCCGCTGCGCGAAATTCCCTTTTATGGTCTTGTCAAAAGCGTCGCCCGTAGCCGCCTCATCCTCACCCGTATGCAGGACAAAAGGTATAAACCATGATCCCGATGATCGAGCAACGCCGTATCGAGGCCGAACTGGTGCGGGATTTCTACAACGTGCTGCTGAAATCCATGCCCAAGGCACAAGCCCAAGAGATCATCCGCGAGGCCATCGCCTCCTCGGCCATTCGGCAGGGTAAGGCCTATGCCAAAGCCGTCGGCCACACCCCCGACCTTGAGGACTTCGCCAGCCATTCCGCGGCATGGGATGCCAATAACGCCCTGGAGCGCGAGGTGCTGCACGCCTCGCCCGAGCGGCTGGACTATAACATAACCCGCTGCGCCTACGCCGCCATGTATAAAGAAATGGGCCTCGGTGACATCGGCCACCTGCTGAGTTGCAATCGCGACGCCGCCTTTTGCGAGGGCTACAATAAGGATATGGAGCTCACCCGAACCCAGACGATTATGGAAGGCGCGCCTCATTGCGATTTTCGTTATCGGATGAAGGGGTAACACCGGCAGGTGTTCAAATTCGTTCCTAGAACCGCGCCGCTCCCGCCTAGAGGTTCCGCCAATAGCTGGCGGTGAACACCACATAAACGGTCAGCATTTCCAGGCGCCCCAGATACATGCCAAAGCCAATAATCCATTTGGCGCTGTCGGGCAGGCTGGAGAAATTCCCCGCCGGACCAATGATGTCCCCCACCCCGGGGCCAACATTGGCAATCGCGGTAATCGCCGCGCTGGCGGCGGTGGCAAAATCCAGCCCTGTCATCGAAAGCACCGCCGCCAGCACCGCGATGGTCAGGAAAAACATCGACAGATAGGAGATCACCCCGTCCAGCACTCCGTCCTGCACCGGCCGCCCCTCGTATTCCAGCCGGAAGACCCGGTGCGGGTGGCGCATACGGGCCAGAATAATGCGGGCGCTGCGCACCAGAATGATCCAGCGCATAATCTTGGCCCCGCCGGCGGTGGAACCGGTGCACCCCCCCAGCATCGAGAGCACCAGAAAGGCCGTCGCGGCGAAGGCCCCCCATGTGGTGTAGTCCGCCGTCGCATAGCCGGTGCTCGAGACCACCGAGGCCACATTGAACGCGACATAGCGCAGGGCCTCGAAAAACGGCACGCTGGAGGTGCTGACCCGCCACAGGGTCAGCCCGACAATGGCCAGCAGCATCGCCTTGAGAAACACCCGCACCTGTTCGCTCTCGAAGCGCCGCTGCACAACCGCGCGGATATACCAGACAAAGGGCACCGAGGCGAGGATCATAAACACCGTGCCCGCCCATTGCAGAAACGGGCTTTCAAAATGGCCAAAGGAGGCATCCGAGGTGGAATAGCCGCCGGTGGACAGCGTGGTGAGCGCATGGACCACCGCCTCAAAGCCGGTCATCCCGCCGATGAAATAGGTGAGCCCGCAGAGCACCGTTATGCTGGCATAGGCCAGAAACGAGGCCCCGGCAAAGCGGGTGGCGCTGCCCAGTTCCTTCTCGCCGGTATCCGAGCTTTCGGTGCGGAAAAGCTGCATCCCGCCGACCTTCATAATCGGCAGCAGCGCAATGCCGGTGACGATAAACCCGATACCGCCCAGCCATTGCAGCAGCCCGCGCCACAGCAAAATGCCGTGCGGCGTGCTGTCCAGCCCGCTCATCACCGTGGAGCCGGTGGTGGTGATACCGGAAATCGCCTCGAAAAACGCATCCGTGAAGGAAAGCGACCACAGGTAAAGCGGCATGGCCCCCGCCAGCGCCGCCATCAGCCACACCGTCGCGGTGAGCAAAAACGTGTGCCGCTTGGTGAAATCCCCGACGCGGGAGAGCACCGAAAGGCACACGCTGGCCCCAACAACAAAGGCCACCACCGCCGCGCTCAGAAAATTGGCCGACGTATCCGGAAACACCAGCGCATTCAGCGCCATCAGGGCCGCGAAAAACACCAGAACGGCCCCGTTTGCGAACATAACGAAATTCATGCGATAAAGGCTTTCCGGCGGTTACTGGCTCTGCGCCTACGGCTAACAGTTTTGCACGCCTTGCGCAAGGTAGCGCCCCCCGCGCTTTGCCCTTGCATTCCCCCGCAACCCCGCTATAACCCCTCCATCCCCCGCACTCTTTGGTCGCGGATGCCTCTCGTATGCGGATGGGGGATGTGAACGCCCGCATTTTGAAGCACGCTTGAATGAAGGAATATGATATGGCTCTTTACGAGCATGTTATGATCGCGCGGCAGGATCTTTCCAACGCGCAAGCCGAGGCGCTGATCGAGCACTTTGGCGGAGTCCTCGCTGACAACGGCGGAAAGCTGGTGGATAGCGAATATTGGGGCCTGAAAACCATGGCCTACAAGATTAACAAAAACCGCAAAGGCCACTATGCCTTTCTGAAGTCGGACGCCCCGTCGGCGGCTGTTCAGGAAATGGAGCGCCTTGCCCGCCTGCATGATGACGTGATGCGCGTGCTGACCATCAAGGTTGACGCCCACGAAGAAGGCCCTTCGGCCGTTGTGCAAGCCAAATCTGCCCGTGACGAGCGCCCGCGCCGTCCGCGCCGCGATTAGAAAGGACCGTAAACCATGGCTAACAAACCATTTTTCCGCCGTCGCAAGACCTGTCCTTTCTCGGGCGATAACGCGCCCAAGATCGACTATAAAGACGTGAAGCTGCTGCAGCGCTACATTTCCGAGCGTGGCAAAATCGTGCCTTCCCGTATCACCGCCGTATCGGCGAAGAAGCAGCGCGAGCTGGCCCGGGCCATCAAGCGCGCCCGCTTTATCGCCCTGCTGCCCTACGCTGTGAAATAGGAGAATAACCATGGAAGTAGTTCTTCTTGAACGCGTGGCCAAGCTGGGCCAGATGGGTGATGTGGTGAACGTCAAAAACGGCTTTGCCCGCAATTACCTGATGCCGCAAGGCAAGGCCCTGCGCGCCACCAAGGCCAACCTCGCCCGGTTTGAGGCGCAGCGCGCCCAACTGGAAGCCCATAACCTCGAAACCCGCAAGGAAGCCGAGGCGTTAGCGGCGAAACTCGACGGGCAACAGTTCATCGTGATTCGTTCCGCTTCGGATTCCGGCTCGCTTTATGGCTCTGTCACCAACCGTGATGCGGCAGAAGTGGCCACCGAGGGCGGCTTTACCGTGGACAAGCGCCAGGTTGTGCTGAATGCGCCGGTGAAAGAGCTTGGCCTACACGATATGACCGTGGTTCTGCACCCCGAAGTGCAGTGCACGATTACCATCAACGTGGCCCGTTCTGCCGAAGAAGCGGAGCTTCAGGCCTCTGGCAAAACCATTCAGGAATTGCAGGCCGAAGCCGAGGCCGAGGCCGAGTTCGATATTGCCGAGCTGTTTGACGATGTGGGCGCTGCCGCACTCGATAACGATGACGACGATTACGAACAACCCGTGGAAGATGCGCCGGCGGAAGAGAGCGAACAACCGGAGGTCTAACCACCCTCTTGCATATTTTAAAGGGCCGTGTGCATATAGCTCACGGCCCTTTTTATATGGAGACACCAATGCCCCTTCGCCGCCTTATCGCCCTCGCACTCATCGGGTTGGCCCTGTCTGTAGCTGCCATTCTGTTTCTGGACTCCCCGCTCGCCCCCATGGCGCTTGCCCTCGGGAAAGGGCATGAAGGCGCGTGGACCCTTGTCACCGATATGGGTGATTCAAAATATATGGGCATCTTGCTGCTGGCCATCTGGCTGGGTGCCTGGGTATCCGGGCGTCAACGGCCGGAAAATCCGCTTTGGCCCGCCCTGCGCAAGAAGGCCGTGCTGGTTTTGGCAGCGGTGCTCGGCACCGGCCTATTTTCCATGGTCCTTAAAGTGGTCGTCGGCCGCCCCCGCCCCTATACAGGTGAAATCGCTTTCGCGCCGTTCACCTTTGGCTCGGCCCATGCCAGTTGGCCTTCGGGGCACACCACCTCCGCCTTTGCTTTCGCCGTGGCAATGGGCATGGCCTTCCCGAAGCTGCGCTGGCCATTGCTGGCCCTAGCCGCGCTGACGGGCTTCAGCCGCATGGTGCTGGAAAAGCACTATCTGGGAGATGTGATTATGGGCGCAACTATCGGCTCGCTTGGCGCGGTGCTGATCTATAACTGGCTGCGCCCGAAACTTGGGCTTAATTTGCCTTAACCGCCATGTTCCATAGCTTCCATAGCTGCGGTCTCATTGCCTTCATGGCCCGCGCCCTGCATGGCAAGAGGGTGGCCCATGGCAGGCTGCTGTTGCTGGCAGGCCGCCAGGAGGGAAAGCAGAATAAGTGCTGGTGCAAAAATTTTCATTTGGTTACCTTTCGGGTTAGAGTTGCAAGGAATAGTTAGCACGTTTGTCTGAGAAGGAACGATGGGCAAATTGGCTCAAATTCAACTGCTATAACCTGCGATATATGCGTTATCCCCACAATTAACATCCTGTGGATCGTCAATATTGGTGTATAAGCATACCCCGAAGGAGTGATTCATGGCAGATGGCGGGCAGCAAATGGAGGCGGAGATACCATCCCTGCCCCATAATATCGAGGCAGAACAAGCACTTCTGGGGGCTATTCTGGTCAATAACGATGTGTATGACCGCGTGGCCTCCATCATCGATGATTCGCATTTCTTTGACCCGGTGCACCAGCGCATCTTTGCCAGGGCCGCCGCGCGCATTCAAAAAAACATGCTGGTATCGCCCGTTACCCTCAAGGCTTTCTTTGAAGATGACGAGGGCTTGCAGGAGCTTGGCGGCGCCGCCTACCTCGCCCGCCTCGCCGGGGCGTCCATTTCCCTGTTTGCCGCCAAGGATTACGCCCGGCAAATCTATGATCTTGCGCTTAGGCGGGACCTGATCGCCATCGGGCAGGATATTGCGGGCAAGGCCGCCTCGGTGGAGGTGGATAAAGAGCCTGAAGAGCAGATCGTCGAGGCCGAGCAGGCGCTCTATCTGCTGGGCGAAAAGGGCAATGCCGAAAGCGGTTTCCAGAGCTTTTTGCGCGCGGTCACCACCGCGGTTGAGGCCGCCAATGCCGCCTATAAGCGCGACGGCCAGCTTTCCGGCATTTCCACCGGCCTTGTCGATATGGATAAAAAGCTGGGCGGGCTGCATAAATCGGACCTGCTCATTCTGG
>JALWPC010000239.1 GCA_026995265.1 Paracoccaceae bacterium | reverse complement strand
ATATCGACCCGCCGAATCCGGATAGTAGGACAGATATAGACATACTAATTGGGGTAGGTGATTGTCATGGTGTTTTGGTATACCCTGCTGCCTATCATGTGCTTAGCGGAAATAATATTGACTTATACGTTTATTTTACGGAGTCTGTATTTGGGGTGGATTGTAATGTTCCTAGGGGTGTGTATTACTACAAAAACATAAATAGCCTCCCTCCTGGGGAATATACCTTGAATCTAATCAAGAAACAGGATGTAACCCCCCCCGTACCCGATGAACTGATCTACAGCATCCGGTTTAGTGTCAGCCGCGCACCGGCCCTGCCGGTGCCGTTGCTGAATGGCTGGGGTTTGGCGGTATTGGTGTTGAGCCTGCTGCTGATGGGTGGCTGGTGGTATCGGCGGCTGCAAGTACGCGATGAGGTTTGAAAACGGCGCATGAAACCGCTACTGCTGCTGGCCCTGCTGTGGCTGCCTGCCGCCCAGGCCTATATCAATGAACCCTATATCGACCCGCCGAATCCGGATAGTCGTACGGATATTAATATATTGGTTGATGTGGGTGTTTGTAACGGTGTTTATGCATCACCACCTTCATTTCATGAAATTGATGGCTATAATATAAATCTTTATGTGTATTTTATTGATTTAACGGTTTCTTCTACTTGTGTTTTGCCTGAGGGTACTTATTACTATGGATTAGGAGCGATTTCTCCGGGATCTTATACACTAAATTTGATTAAAAAAGATAAGAATAATCCGATGTCGCCAGATGAGTTGCTTTACACCATCCAGTTCAGTGTCAGCCGTGCGCCGGCCTTGCCGGTGCCGTTGCTGAATGGCTGGGGCTTGGTGGTATTGGTGTTGAGCCTGATGCTGCTGGCTGGCTGGTGGTATCGGCGGCTGCAAGTACGCGATGAGGTTTGAATGCGAAGCATGAAAACACTACTGCTGCTGGCCCTGCTGTGGCTGCCTGCCGCCCAGGCCTATATCAATGAACCCTATATCGACCCGCCGAATCCGGATAGCCGAACCCCTATTGAGATGGTAGTGGAAGGAGGTATATGCCATGGGATCACAGTTAGGCCCCCTCCGTTTCACACAATTTCTGGCAGCCAAGTGGAAGTTACTATTACCTTTATAGAAACTTCTGGGATACTGTGTAATTACCCAGAGGGAAGTTACCGCTATCCTCTGGGTCGTTTACCCGCCGGTGACTACACTCTGAACCTGTACAAGCATCTGGAGGTGGATCCACCAGTGCCCGATGAGCTGATCTACACCATCCAGTTCAGTGTCAGCCGTGCGCCGGCCTTGCCGGTGCCGTTGCTGAATGGCTGGGGTTTGGCGGTATTGGCGTTGAGCCTGATGCTGCTGGGTGGCTGGTGGTATCGGCGGCTGCAAGTACGCGATGAGGTTTGAAAACGGCGCA
>JALWPC010000238.1 GCA_026995265.1 Paracoccaceae bacterium | reverse complement strand
CCCTCAGGTCATTCGAATAAGGTCTCGTCATCAATCCTAGCCTCCTTCACCAGTATGGATGATGAATCACAAACGCCTCAGGATGGGAACCCCCCATCGATTCCGAAAATGCCGGAGCCGCTCTAATCCTCGGCGTATTCGCTCAGGGGCGGGCAAGTGCAGACCAGGTGACGGTCCCCAAAGGCGTTGTCGACGCGGTTTACGGGGGGCCAGTATTTGTCTACGCGGAAGGCCCCGGGGGGGTAGCAGGCTTGCTCGCGGGAATAGGCGCGGGTCCACTCGCCCACGAGGTCCTCGACCGTGTGGGGGGCGTGGTGGAGGGGGCTGTCCTCATAGGCGATTTTGCCATCCTCGATGTCCTGCGCCTCGGCGCGGATGGCCAGCATGGCGTCAATGAAGCGGTCAAGCTCGGCTTTTGGCTCGCTCTCCGTTGGTTCCACCATCAGGGTGCCGGGCACCGGCCAGCTCATGGTGGGGGCGTGAAAGCCACTATCCATCAGGCGCTTGGCGATGTCGTCTACGCTCACCCCGCTGGTATCCTTCAGCGGGCGGGTGTCCAGAATGCATTCATGGGCGACCCGACCGGTTGCGGATTTGAACAGCACGTCATAGGCCCCCTCCAGCCGTTTGGCGATGTAGTTGGCATTCAGGATCGCCACCTTGGTGGCTTGCGTCAGGCCCTTGCTGCCCATCAGCAGCAGGTAGGCCCAAGAGATCACCAGCACCGAGGCGCTGCCCATGGGCGCGGCGGAAACCGGGCCGACACCGCCCCCGCGCGGGTCGCCGGGCAGGTAGGGCTTCAGGTGCGCGCGCACGCCGATTGGCCCCATGCCCGGGCCACCGCCGCCATGGGGGATGGCGAAGGTTTTGTGCAGGTTGAGGTGGCTCACATCGCCACCGATCTTGCCGGGCTGCACAAGGCCGACCATGGCGTTCATATTCGCCCCGTCGATATAGACCTGCCCGCCATATTCATGGGTGATCTCGCAAACCTCGCGCACGGTTTCCTCGAACACCCCGTGGGTGGAGGGGTAGGTGATCATGCAGGCGGCGAGCTTGTCCCCCGCCGCTGCGGCCTTTTCGCGGAAATCCGCAAGGTCGATGTCGCCGTTTTCGGCGGTTTTCACCACCACCACATCCCAGCCCGCCATATGGGCGGAGGCGGGGTTGGTGCCGTGGGCCGAGCTGGGAATCAGGCAGATATGCCGGTCGCCTTCGCCGCGCGCTTCGTGGTAGTTGCGGATGGTCAGCAGGCCGGCATATTCCCCCTGCGCGCCGGAATTGGGCTGCAGCGACATGGCGTCATAGCCGGTGATTGTGCAGAGCTGCTCCATGAGTTGCCCGGTGAGCGCGGTGTAGCCTTTGGCCTGATCAAGTGGCACAAACGGGTGCAGGTTGGCTATCCCCGCCCAAGTGAGCGGGATCATCTCCGCCGTGGCATTCAACTTCATGGTGCAGGAGCCCAGCGGGATCATGGCACGGTCCAGCGCCAGGTCTCGGTCCGCGAGGCGGCGCATGTAGCGGGTCATCTCGGCTTCTGAGCGGTTCATGTGGAAAATCGGGTGGGTGAGGTATTCGGTCTCCCGCAGCATCTCGCGGGGCAGGCGATAGTCGCGGGTGGCGCCGCGATCATCGGTCATATCACCGCCAAAGGCGCGCCAGACGGCCTCGATGGTTTCGGGGTAGGTTTGCTCGTCAAGGCTAATGCCGATCTTGCTGTCACCCACCTTGCGCAGGTTGATGCCGTTTTCCACCGCCGCGTTCAGGATCACCCCTTGCAGCGCGCCGACCTCCACCGTGACGGTGTCAAAGAACACCTCCGGCTCGATCTTGAAACCAAGCTCTTCCAGCCCTTTCACCATGCGCACGGTGCGCCGATGCACGGTTTGGGCAATCGCCTTCAGCCCCGTTGGGCCATAGAAAACCGCATACATCGAGGCCATAACGGCCAAGAGCGCTTGCGCGGTGCACACGTTCGAATTGGCCTTTTCCCGCCGGATATGCTGCTCGCGGGTTTGCAGGGCGAGGCGGTAAGCCTTGTTGCCGCGTGCATCCACCGAAACCCCGATAATCCGCCCGGGCATGGCGCGTTTGAGCTTGTCGGTGGTGGCCATATAGGCGGCGTGCGGGCCACCGTAACCCATGGGCACGCCAAAGCGCTGGGTGTTGCCGATGGCAATATCCGCGCCCATTTCGCCGGGGCTTTTCAGCAGGCAAAGGGCCAGAATATCGCAGGCCATAATGGCAATGGCCCTGGCCTCGTGCAGCGCCTGAATGCAGGGGCTGAAATCGCGCACACGGCCATGGGTGCCGGGGTATTGGAAGATGGCGCCAAACACCTTGCTGGCGTCCATTTCCAGCTCGGGGCTGGCCACGATCACCTCGATCCCCAGCGGCTTGGCGCGGGTTTTGATGACCTCAATCGTCTGAGGATGGCAGTTTTCATCCACAAAAAACGCGTTGGCCTTGGATTTGCTGGCCCGCTTGGCCATGGTCATGGCCTCCGCCGCCGCCGTGGCTTCATCGAGCAAAGAAGCATTGGCAATCGGCAGGCCGGTAAGGTCGCTGACCATGGTCTGAAAGTTCAGCATCGCCTCCAGCCGCCCTTGCGAGATTTCAGCCTGATAGGGGGTGTAGGCCGTATACCATGCGGGGTTTTCAAGGATATTGCGCTGGATCACGGGGGGCGTCATGGTGCCGTAATAGCCCTGCCCGATCAGCGAGGTCAGCACCTTATTCTGCCCGATCACCCCTTCCATATAATGCAGCACATCGCGCTCGGTCATGGCGCGACCAATGTCGAGCGGGGTGTCTTGGCGGATACTGGCGGGAATGGTCTCGTCAATCAGTGCATCGAGGCTTTCCACCCCCACCACCTTGAGCATCTCTTCCATCTCGCTGGGCGAGGGGCCGATATGGCGGCGGTGGGCGAAGTCATAAGGCTGGTAGCTGGTGATCTCGAAAGGCATGGGGCGGCTCCGCTTGGGCTAGTCGATCAGGGCTTTATAGGCGTTGATGTCAAGCAGGTTTTCCAGCTCGGATGGGTCGCTGATTTTCACCTTGTAAAACCATGCATTGCCCTCCGGGTCTTCGTTCACCATGCCGGGCTCGTCTTCCAGCGCGCCATTGGCTTCAACGATTTCCAGCGCCACGGGGGCGTAAATCTCGGAGGCGGCTTTAACGCTTTCAACCACGCCGATTTCGTCGTCCTTGTCAAAGGTCTCGCCGACCTCTTGCAGCTCGACAAACACCACTTCGCCAAGCGCTTCGGCGGCGTGTTTGGTGATGCCCAGCGTGGCGGTGTCGCCCTCGACTTCGATCCATTCGTGCTCTTCGGTGTAATAGGTGGTCATGTTCAACCCTTTCTAGCGTTTGTAGTGATGTGCCACGAAGGGCAGTTTGATGATGGTGGCGGGGCGGGGTTTGCCTCGAATGATAAGCTGCACCTGGGTGCCTTCCGCACTATGCGCGGCGCTGA
Organism: Paracoccaceae bacterium; assembly: GCA_026995265.1. Lineage (GTDB taxonomy): Bacteria > Pseudomonadota > Alphaproteobacteria > Rhodobacterales > Rhodobacteraceae > UBA3077. The sequence continues at coordinate 18,236 of JALWPC010000238.1, read as the reverse complement.
CATAGCCCATGGAAACGGGGCCTTCCACCGTGGGCCCAAAGCCGCCGGAGGTGACGGCTCCGATGATATTGCCGTCCATATCGGCCACCTCGACCCCGCGACGGGCAGGGGCGCGGCCTTCGGGCCTGATGCCCACCAGCAGGCGCGACGGCCCCTCCGCCAGCTCGCGCTGGATGCGCGCCGCCCCGGGGAAGCCGCCTTCTTCGCGGCGCTTTTTCTGCATCGCCCAGGTGAGGTTGGCCTCTACGGGAGAGGTCTCGTTGTCGATGTCGTTACCATAAAGGCAGAGCCCCGCCTCAAGCCGCAGGCTATCACGCGCGCCAAGGCCGGCTGGCTCCAGATCGGGGTGTTCCAGCAGCAACTTGGTGATCTCGGTGGCCTTGTCCTCGGGGATGGAAATTTCGTAGCCATCTTCGCCGGTATAGCCAAGGCGGGAAATGCGGATGCCCACACCCGCCAGCGTGGCGGTGGTGGTTTCCATGAATTTCAGCCCTGCGGCCTCGGGCACATGGGCGGCCACAATCGCCTCGGCGGCGGGGCCCTGCACGGCGATCAGGGCGCGGGAAAGTTCGGTGACCTCAAGGTCCAGCCTGCGCATATGGGCAATGTCCTGGTCGCGCATCGAGGCGTTGACCACGACAAACAGATGGTCCCCCGCATTGGCGACGATCAGGTCATCCATGATGCCGCCTTGCGCGTTGGTGAAAAACGTATAGCGCGCCTTGCCTTCCGGCAGGGTTTGGAAGCTCGACGGGCAAAGGGTTTCGAGCTTCCCGGCCACGTTTTCGCCCCGCAACTCCACCTGCCCCATATGGGAGACATCAAACAGCGCCGCTTTCTCGCGGCAGTGCTTATGCTCGGCGGCCACGCCAGCGGGGTAATTCACCGGCATCAGCCAGCCCGCGAAATCAACCATTTTGCCGCCAAGCGCGACATGCAGATCATAGAGCGGGGTTTTGCGGGGTTCACTCATCGGGGCGCCTTCCGGTTTGGTATACGTTGGTCTACCATGTTTCCTATCGGAAACATACGCTCGCCGTGCCGCTATTTCCAGCAAAATCTTTGCGTTGAACGAAAAGTTTTTTTGCCCCATGGTGGCAAAGCCGATTTTTGAGAAAAGAGACCCGAATGCACGACTCCGAGCACGCCCATCTTGAGGCCCTTTTTGCAGCGCATGTGCCATATTTAACCTATGCCGAACCGTTGCAGTCGCTTGGACTGACGGTAAATTTGCGGCTGGAATCGGCAAAGCTGGCGGGCTGGCTAAAGGCCTATATGAACCCGATTTTTGTGGATGCAGATGCGCGCCCCGTGCGGGTGGAGATGGATGTCGATTACCTGTATGGCGACGATATTGTGCAATATGCATCGTGGATGATGGAAGCTTTCGGTGCTGACGACCACATCATGCGGAGCACAAGCAGCCGAATTTTGGTGAAAGAGCTGAGCGAACACAGCTATTTGCTGCTCGAACCCGTTGAGGGGGTGGCTTACCTTGTCAACTGGAAAACGCGACGGATTCGGGCGGCCTATAGCTCCAAAACCTGCTGGCCGGGCAAGATGCTGGGCGGCTTGATGGTCGAGGTTTTGACGCGCTATCTGGAGGGGATCGGCTATTGCAACTACCATGCAGGGGCCTTCACAACGGATCGCGGGGCGGTGGTGGTGTGTGGCAAAGGGGGTTCGGGCAAAACCACGTTGCTTTCTGCGGCGGTTATGGCCGGGGCCGAGCTGATCGCCAACGAGCGTTGTTTTATCAAGGTGGATGAAAGTGGGGTGCATGCGGTGGGCTTTCCGCAGAAGGTGTTCGTGGGGCTGGGTATGGCGCTGAACTTCGAGGGGCTGCGGCGTTATGCAACCAACCCGACCACGCTTTTAGGGCCGCAAAGGCGCTATAATTTTGCCCGTGTGGCGCGCACCGAACCGGATAAAATAGGGCGGCTCGGAGATAAGTTCGGTATGCTGACAGCCGAGTTTACCGCAGCGCTGAATGGCTCAAAGCCCGCTCTTGGGGGGCATGTGGTGGGAATCGTGCAACCCCGGATTTCCTCCAGGGTGACGCAAACCACACTGGAGCCGATGGCGGAAGACGAGCTATACAAGCTGATGCGCAAAAACACCCTTAGCCAGGGGCGCGACAAGCACAATGCCTATTGGCTGGACCTTGATTTTTTGGGGGCAACCAAGCATCACGCGGCGCTCGCGAAACTGCCCGCTGCTACCATGCATTACCGGATCAGGAACCAGGGGTTTGTCGGGATGGCGGACCCGCTAACGGCGATTTACGAGGCCTTGGCTAACGGCTGAACTTCGCCGCAAGCTCCACATGGCCGGACCAGCGGAACTGGTCTACAGGTTGCACCCAATCCAGCGTAAATCCGGCGTCTGTCAGGGTTTTGGCATCGCGGGCAAAGCTGACTGGGTTGCAGGACACCGCGCCGACAAGGCCGATACCGGAGGTGGCGATTTCGGCCATTTGTGCAGCCGCACCCGCGCGCGGCGGGTCGATGACCACACCGTCATAATGCTTGAGCTCCAGAGGCACCAGCGGGCGGGCGAACAGGTCTCGCGCCTCGGTGGTTACGGATTTCAGGCCGGTGGCAAAGCGCCAGCCGGCGTCCAGCGCTTCGAGCATGTGGGCCTCGCCTTCCACCGCGTGCATCTCGGCCTGTTCGGCCAGGGGCAGGGTGAAGGTGCCGCAGCCTGCAAAAAGGTCGGCTATGCGTTTTGCGCCCGTCATGGCTTCTTGCATGGCGGCTGTCAGCGCGGCTTCGCCCTCGGATGTGGCTTGCAAAAACGCGCCCGAGGGGGGCAACACCCCGGCCTTGCCCATCGGCTGCACAGGGCGGGCGCGATCGGCGATCTGCTCGCCATTCCAGGCAAGGCGGGCAAGGGCCAGCTCGTTGGTGAACATGGCAAGACGGGCGCGCAGGGGGCCATCCAGCGGCTTGGCGTCGCGGACATCCACGTCGGGGCCCGCGGCGCTATGGGTGACTGTGATTTTGATCTCGCCCTTGCGGGAGGCCCCAAGGCCGGCAAGGACGTGGCAGGCGGGCAGGGCGGCAAGGATCTGCGGCTTCAGCAGGGGGCAGTGTTCAATCGGAAAAATCTCGGTCGCGCCGCGCCTGTGAAAGCCGACTTGCGTGGTTTTCCTAGTGCGGCGGGCGGAGAAGGTGGCGCGGCGGCGGCTCCGGGGCGGAGAGGTGGCGATGGGGCGTAAAGGGGCGTCTATCCCCTGGGCGTGCAAGGCGCGGGTGATAATCTCGGCCTTCCACGTGGCGAGAAATTCATCAGTGGCATGCTGGAGGGCGCAGCCACCGCACGTGCCAAAATGAGGGCAAGGCGGGGTGGTGCGGTCAGGGGAATCGCTGCGCCGATTGCCGATGAATATGCCGTTATCAAAGCGGCCCTCAAAGGTTTCGCCGGGAAGGGCGAAAGGGATGTATTGGTTGTTCTCGGTAATGCCGTCGCCCTTCAGGCCAAGGCGGGTGATGCGAAATTCTGGCATAGGCGCTCCTTCGAGATGTGCATACTGTGCGGGCTGAAGATGCGCAAGCCGGAGCCTTGCCGGTGGCAAGCGTGCCTTTCCCTCTGCGGGGCTAAAGCCCCACTCGGGAAAGGCAGGTTTTTCACAGGTGAAAAACGGATGGCCCTGACGGGCGGTGGCCTCGCCTGCGGCTCGGTGGCGGCGCGGCGGGCGTTATGCTGCTTGGGAAGTTTGTGCTCGCGCCGCATTGCCGCCTTCGCGCCTGTGGCGGGTGAGGAAGAGTATTTAGGGAAGAATGAAGCCCACATTCTTCCAAATTGTCCAAATATCCCGGGGTGAATGGCGCTTGCGCCAGAGGGGCAGAGCCCCTTAATCGGGTTAACCACGAGCGCGGAGGTTGCATCGCGGCGCGGGTGCGAGGTTGCCATACGCGCACCGGTGGACGCGCCGCCACCGAGCCGCAGGCGAGGCCACGCCCAACTGACGGCGTTTTGCGCAGCAAAATCGTCCGGCAGGCGGGAGAACCGGGTTGAGATTTGCCCAAGGGCTGGACGTAAGCCGAACCAACGGGTAAACTCCTTGCAAACGGGCGGCGAGACCCGACAAGCAAGAGGCCATAATGCAGTATCCTACGCGGTTTTCGGCGCTGCCCGAATACGCTTTTCCACGCTTACGCACATTGCTTGCGCCGGTGCCAGCGGTCGGTGATGTGTTGCACATGACCATCGGCGAGCCCAAACACGCGTTTCCGGCCTTTGCCATGGAGGCCGTGGCGGCCCATGCAGCGGGGTTTAACAAATATCCACCCAATGAAGGCGCGCAGGCATTGCGGCAGGCGATTGCGGGCTGGTTGAAGCGGCGCTATGGTGTGGTGCGCGATGCCGAGACAGATATTCTGCCACTGAACGGCACCCGCGAAGGGCTGTTCAATGCCTGTTTGGCGCTTTGCCCTGAACAGAAAAACGGGGCGCAGCCTTTGGTGCTTTTGCCCAATCCGTTTTACCAGTGCTACATGGTGGCGGCGCGGGCGGCCGGTGCCAAGGCGGTATTTGTTAATGCCGGGCCCGCGCAGGGATTCCTGCCGGATTTCGCTGCGCTGGGGCCGGAGGTGCTGGACCAAACGGCGATTGTTTATATGTGCTCGCCGTCCAACCCGCAGGGCGCGGTAGCGAGCGCGGATTACTGGCGCAATCTTTTGTCGCTGGCGGAAAAGCACGATTTTATCATCTTTGCCGACGAGTGCTACAGCGAGATTTACCGCGACGAGGCCCCCGTGGGCGTGTTGCAAATAGCAGACGAGGCGGGGGCAGACCCTTCGCGGGTGCTGGCGTTTCATTCGCTGTCCAAGCGCTCGAACCTGCCGGGGTTTCGCTCCGGCTTTGTGGCGACCTCGGCGGCGAATATTCGCGAGATGCGGCAGTTACGCAGTTACACCGGTGCGCCTATTCCGCTGCCCATCCAGATGGCTTCGGCCGAGGTGTGGGCCGATGAGGCCCATGTGGAAGAAAATCGTAACCTTTATCGGGCCAAATTTGATGTGGCGGATGAAATTCTGGGCAACATGCCGGGCTATACCTCGCCGCGGGCCGGATTTTTCTTGTGGCTGAAGGTTGCTGACGGGGAAAAAGCGGCCTTGGAAATTTGGCGAAAAAGCGGTATTCGGGTGCTACCGGGGGCGTATCTTTCGCAAGATACATCCGGTGGCAATCCGGGAAGGGCTTATATCCGTATTGCGTTGGTGGCGGAAATTGGCGAGGTCACGCGCGGTTTACGGGCGATAAAAGACGTTTTGAGCGCGGCAGGAGGCGGCGAATGGCTCTGATAGCCAAGAGTAAAAAGCGCGGCAAAACCCGCCGTCGCAAGCGCAAGGAAAGCAAGGTCGAGGCCCTGCTGCGGGCGCGGGGCTCCGAGGCGCTGGGCTTTGGGTTGCTGCTGCTGGGGGCGGCGCTTTTGCTGGCTTTTGCCAGTTATAACCATGACGATCCTTCGTTTTTCAACCAAACCAGCGCGGCCCCGGCCAATTTCATGGGGGTGGCCGGGTCTTATACCGCTGACTTGTCCCACCGTATTCTGGGGGCCAGTTTCTGGAGCCTTCCGGTCATTTTCATCGTTTATGGCCTGCGGCTGATGCTGCATTACGGCGGCAATCGCGTGGGGCGGCGGGCGGTATTTGCGCCTATCGGTGTGGCGATTGCGGCAATGTTTTTTTCGGCCCATGTGCCGCCTTCCGATTGGGGCCATACCTACGGGCTTGGTGGTATGCTGGGCGATGAGGGACTGAAAGGCATTTTGGAACTGTTACCGCTGGGCCTGAGCCCTGCCCTGATGGCGGCCACTTTGCTTTTGGCAGCTGTGTTTGTTGTGCTGGGGCTTTATGCGCTGGGCGTAAGCCGGACCGAGTTTCAACTGGCATGGAAATACTTTCTTGCCGGGCTTGTGGTTGTTTACATGGGCCTGCGTGGGCTGGTTGCCAAGGTGATGCCGTCATTGGCGGGCAGCGTGCGTAAAGGGGTCGGCAGGCTCGGGGCGGGGCTGAGCGCGGCGAAGCAAAAAGGCCTGAGCGCCGCGCAGGAGGCCGCCTTGGCAGCCAAGGCCAGGCGCGCAGAGCTAAAAGCCCAGCAGGCGGCCGAAAAAAACGCCAGGCTCAACAAGTTTGGCGACCGTCTGGACGCGCTGAAAGAGACCCCGGAAACGCAAGACCTGCCAGCGGCGCGGCCTGATACAGCCTCTTTGCTGGCCCGTATTTCGGCCAAAGCACAGCCCGACAATGCGGATGATGACGCCGTGATCGATGTGGAAGAGGCCGCGCCCGACATGCCCCGCCTCGGCGGTGTGCGCCGTGCCACGGGCCCCGTGCCAGACCCGCAAATGGCGATCAGCGAACCCGCAGGGCCGTCCCCAAAGCCCGAGCCACGGGTGAAACACCCGACGGGCAAACCCATTCCAAAAAGCAAGAAAGCCTTGGCGGAAGAGCAACCCACATTGGGGCTGGAGCCGCAGGAAAAGGAAGGCTACCTTTACCCGCCGCTTTCCTTGCTGGAAGATCATGTGGACTTGGTGCGCCAAACCCTGAGCGACGATGCGCTCAATGCCAACGCCCGCCTGCTGGAAACCGTGCTCGATGATTACGGCGTCAAGGGCGAGATCGTGCGGGTGCGCCCGGGCCCGGTGGTGACCATGTATGAACTGGAACCGGCGGCGGGGCTGAAGGCCAGCCGCGTGATCGGTCTGGCCGATGATATTGCCCGTTCCATGTCGGCGCTGGCGGCGCGGGTGTCAACAGTGCCCGGGCGCTCGATTATCGGCATCGAACTGCCCAATGATAACCGTGAAATGGTGCTGCTGCGCGAGATATTCGCCTCCAAGGCTTTTGGCGACAGCAAATTCAAACTGCCGCTGGCGCTGGGCAAGGATATTGGCGGCGAGCCGGTGGTGGTGAACCTCGCCAAAATGCCCCACCTGTTGATTGCGGGCACCACCGGCTCGGGGAAGTCGGTGGGGATCAACACCATGATTCTGTCGCTGCTTTACGCCCTTTCGCCCGAGGAATGCCGGTTGATCATGATCGACCCGAAGATGCTGGAGCTTTCGGTGTATGACGGCATTCCGCACCTGCTTTCCCCCGTGGTCACCGACCCGAAAAAGGCGGTGGTGGCGCTGAAATGGGCGGTGGCGGAAATGGAGGAGCGCTACCGGAAAATGTCCAAGCTCAACGTGCGCGGCATCGAGGCGTTCAACGGGCGGGTGGAAGATGCGCTCAGGAAGGGCGAGGCGTTTACCCGCACGGTGCAAACCGGTTTTGACGATGAAACCGGCGAACCGGTGTTTGAAACCGAGGAATACAGCCTCGAGAAAATGCCCTATATCGTGATTATCGTCGATGAAATGGCCGACCTGATGATGGTGGCGGGCAAGGAGATAGAAGCCTGCATCCAGCGCCTGGCGCAAATGGCGCGGGCGGCGGGGATTCACCTGATCATGGCCACCCAGCGCCCCTCGGTGGATGTGATCACCGGCACGATCAAGGCCAACTTCCCCACCCGCATCAGCTTTCAGGTGACCAGCAAGATCGACAGCCGCACGGTGTTGGGCGAAATGGGGGCCGAGCAATTGCTGGGCAAGGGCGACATGCTGTTCATGGCCGGTGGCGGGCGGGTCACCCGTGTGCACGGGCCGTTTGTCTCGGATCAGGAGGTCGAGGAGGTGGTGAACTGCCTGAAGGCCCAGGGCGCGCCTGAATATGTGCAAAGCGTGGTCGAGGGGCCCAAGGGGGATGACGCCGCCGAGATCGACGCAGTGCTCGGCCTTGGCACCGGCGAGGCCGACAAGAACGCCCTGCTCGACCAGGCCATTGCCATTGTCGCCAAGGATCGGAAATGCTCGATCTCCTATATCCAGCGCAAGCTCTCGATTGGCTATAACAAGGCCGCCAAGCTGGTGGAGGAAATGGAAGATATGGGCGTAGTTTCGCCGGCCAACCATGTGGGCAAGCGCGAGGTGCTTGTGCCCGAAAGCTCGGTTTAGTATCCAAGGCAGAACGGAAAATTAATTTGTGTGCCCTAAGAATGGGCGCTTCATGTGAAAGTGGTTTTTTATGGATAGACGTTTGTTTATAGCAGGGTGCGCGGCCATGTTGGCCGTGCCTGCGCGCGCACAAAACGAATCGGTTAACCGGTTGAACACCTACCTGACAAACCTTCGCTCTGCTGTGGCTACTTTTACGCAGGAAAACCCGGACGGCACCACCGTTACCGGAACGTTTTATATGAAAAAGCCGGGCAAAATGCGGTTCGAGTATGATGCCCCCAGTGATTCACTGGTGGTGGCCGACGGGCGGACACTGGCGATTTTTGACGCGAAATCCAATGTCAGCCCCCAACGCTACCCCCAGCGCCGCACGCCGCTTTCGCTGCTTTCGGCCGACAATATAGACGTAACAAGCTCGATATTCGTGCGCCGAATCGAGGAATCCGGCGGGCGCGCCTATGTGACCATGTTTGATCCTGAAAAGCCCCGTAATGGCCAGATGGTGATGATATTCAATATCGAGCCTATGCGGCTTGTGGAGTGGATTTTAACCGATAAATCCGGGCTGGAAACCCATGTTTATTTGGATGAACTGCAAACCGACGTGGAATTACACAATCGCCTGTTCAGCATCGGCTGGAATATCAATGATTTCGAGAGCCGCCACAGCGGCTAGGGTGCCTTCCCCTCTGCGGGGCTAAAGCCCCACTCGGGGAAGGCAGGTTTTTCGCAAGCGAAAAACGCGGAAGCCCTGACGGGCCCTGGCCTCGCTGCGCTCGGTGGGGATGGGGGCGGATGTAGCAACACACCGAAACTTCCTTTTGGGACATGCCACACGCACAGGTGGTGAAGTGCGGCGCGGGTGCATTGTTGCAACAGGCGCTGAGTTTGTCGCGCCGCTTTAGCCGAGCGCAGCGGGGCGCCGGAACTTTCGGCCACAAAAAAGCCGCCTCCAGAGGGACGCGGCTTTTGTTCGGGTAATGGCCGGGCCTTAATTCAATACCCGCCCTTGCGGCGGCTTTCCGGCAGGCCGGCGATTTTGCCGCCTTGCTTGGACGGATCTTTGGGGAACAGCGCATATACATCGCGCTGGCTGATCTTTTCGCCCCATTTTTCGCTCATGGCTTTTACAATTTTGCGGGTGTTGGGGTGCTCCCCGCCGCCCTGAAAATACGCATCGCGCAGATAGTTCATAACGTCCCAATGCTTTTCGGTCAGTTCTATTCCATCGGCGGCGGCCATGGCGTGGGCCATTTCCTCGGACCAATCCTCGTGATTCTCGAGGTGGCCGTTGTCGTTGGTCGGGTATTCAACCCCGTTAAATTCAAATGCCATAGTTCTCTCCCCAGTTAGCATGTGAGAATTGCAAATATTCACATAACACAATTTGAGGGGCGTGCAACTGTGTCACATCGCCATTGGGGTGCGGCGATAGATCGCCTGAATGCCTGCGAGCACTTCGTCAGAAAGCACAAGGTCCGCCCCCTTGAGCAGGTGCGCGAGCTGGCCCGAGGTGGTGGCCCCGACGATGGCCGCCGCCATGAAGGGGCGCGCGGTGCAAAACCCCAGCGCCATGTGCACCGGGTCCAGCCCGTGGGCTTTGGCCAGTGCGGCGTATTCATCGGCCACGGCGAGGCTCTGCGGGGTGATCCGCCCGCTCATGGTCGGATTTATACTGCGCCGCGAGCCTTGCGGGGTGGTGTCGCCGCTATACTTGCCGGTGAGAATTCCGGCGGCCAGCGGCGAGAAGGCGAGCAAGCCCACATCCTCATGGTGGCTCAGTTCGGCGAGGTCGAGGTCATAGTGGCGGCACAGGAGCGAATACTCGTTCTGGATGGTGGCAACCCGGGGCAGGCCCGCCGCCTCGGCAATGCGCAGGAATTGCGCCGTGCCCCAGGCGCTTTCATTGGAAAGTCCGATATGGCGGATCTTCCCCGCCTCCACCAGCTTGCCGAGGGTTTCCAGCACGGATTCCATATGTGCCAACGTCTCGGTGGTGTTCTGACCGGTGGGGTCATATGTCCAGTTTTGCCGGAAGTGATAGGAGCCGCGATTGGGCCAGTGGAGTTGGTAGAGGTCGATCACATCGGTGCGCAACCGCTTCAGGCTGGCCTCAACTGCCTGCATGATGGTTTCCGGTGAAATCGGCGCGCCGTTACGAATGGCCCTGGCCCCGCTGCCTGCCACCTTGGTGGCGATCAGCACCCTATCCCGCTTGCCCGAGGTGGCCAGCCAGTTGCCGATAATCGTCTCGCTATCGCCGCAGGTTTTGGCCGCAATCGGGTTCACGGGGTAAAGCTCGGCGGTATCTATCAGGTTGATCCCCGCCTCCACGGCCATATCAAGCTGGCGGTGGGCGTCGGCTTCGGGCGTCTGGGTGCCAAAGGTCATGGTGCCAAGGGCAAACGGGTGGGTGTGCAGGCCGGTGCGGCCGATGGGGCGGGTTTGCATGGGGGGCGCTCCTTCAGGGTTTTGGCGAGCCTAGCGTGGATTGCCGCAAAGGAAAAGCATTGAAGGCTTGTTCTGCGCCGCGCTTGCCCTTACATATTCCCCATGAAAAACCCGTTGAAAATGTTTAAGCCTTCGCCAAAAGTCGCCGTGATCCGCCTGAAAGGCGCGATTGGCACGGGGCGGAACTCCCTCACCGATGCCACTCTTGCGCCTCTCATTGAAAAAGCCTTTGCCAAGGGCAAGCCCAAGGCGGTGGCGCTTCAAATCAATTCCCCCGGTGGCTCACCCACTCAATCGGCGCTGATCGCGGCGCGCATCCGGCGGCTGGCGGCAGAGAAGGATTTGCCCGTTTTCGCCTTTGTCGAGGACGTCGCGGCCTCGGGCGGCTATTGGCTCGCGACAGCGGCAGACGAGATTTTCGCCGATGACAATTCCATTCTCGGCTCTATCGGGGTGATCTCGGGGGGCTTTGGCTTTCATGAGCTGATCAAAACCCACGGGATCGAGCGGCGGGTGCACACGGCGGGCGAGAGCAAGTCGATGATGGACCCGTTCAAGCCCGAGAAAAAGGAAGATGTCGAGCGGCTGGAGAAGGTGCTGGCGCAGATTCACCAGAATTTCATTGCGCAAGTTAAGGGGCGGCGGGGCGACAAGCTCAAGGGCGAAGACCTATTCACCGGTGAAATCTGGATCGGGCAGGCGGCGGTGGAAAACGGGCTGATAGACGGTATCGGCCATATGGTGCCGGTGCTGAAGGCGCGCTATGGGGACAAGGTGCAGTTCAAAACCTATGGCCCCAAAAAAGGCTTGCTCAGCCGCTTTGGTGCTACGATTTTGGCCCAGATAGAGGAGCGCAGCCTGTGGGCGCGCTTCGGGCTGTAGCGGATGTTTGTCAAAGTCGTAATTATCTTTCTGCTGGTGATGATGCTGATCGGGATGCTGGGCAAGCTCTTCAACCCCGAGCCGCGGCCCAAGCGGAAACTGGCGCGCAAATGCCCGAAATGCGGCGGCTTTGTCATCGGCAAAGGGCCGTGCCAAGCTTGCGCCAAAAAGGGGCGCTAGCATGGCTTTTTTACTGGTTGCAGGCGGGTTGGTGCTGCTGGTTTTGGCGGGTGACTTTCTGGTGAAAGGCGCGGTGGGGCTGAGCCTGAAGCTCGGCGTGTCGACGCTGGTTGTCAGCGTTACGGTGGTTGGCTTTGGCACCTCGGCCCCGGAAATGCTGATCGCGGTGCAATCGGCGCTGGATGGGGCCCCGGGCATTGCGCTGGGCAATGTTGTGGGCTCCAACACCGCCAATGTGCTGCTGGTGCTTGGCTTTCCGGCCCTGCTTTACACGCTGGACACCGGCGCATCCGATAGCCGCCGACTTTACCTGATGATGATGGGCGTGTCGGTGATTTTCATTGCCTTGGGTTTCATGGGGCCGCTGCATATCTGGCACGGGGCGGTGCTGCTTGGCTTGCTCCTGCTGATGCTGTGGGACAATCTGCGGGCGGCCATGTCCTCGCGCGCCGAAGCCAAGGCTGACAGCACGGCAGACCTCGCGGCGCTGGAGGGCATCCGCCCCGATATGCCGCTCTGGCGCATGGGGCTTTACCTGATTTTGGGCATGGTCGGCCTGCCCTTGGGGGCGCAATTCATGATCAACGGCTCGCTGATGGTGGCTGAGCGTTTCGGCCTCGGGGAAGAGGTGATCGGGCTGACCCTGGTGGCCATTGGCACCTCTTTGCCCGAATTGGCCACCACCACCGTAGCGGCGCTGCGGCGCGAGGCCGATGTGGCGCTGGGGAATGTGATCGGCTCGAATATGTTCAATATTCTGGCCATTATGGGCGTCACCAGCTTTTTCGGCCCGCTGCCCGTGGCGGATGAATTCCTGCTGCTGGATTTTTGGTTTATGCTCGGCGCTTCGGCCTTGCTTGGGGTGTTTGTGTTTACCAAATTCAAAATGGGAAGGCTGTGGGGCGTCGGGTTTTTGGGGCTTTACGGGGTTTATATGGTCTACCTTTTAGGGAGGTAAAAATGGCAGCTTTGGTCACCGGCGGCGCGGTGCGCTTAGGGCGCGCTATGGCCCTGCATCTGGCGGCGCGCGGCCATGATATAGCGGTGCATTATGCAAGCTCTGCGGGGCCAGCGGATGAGGTGGTGGCGGACGCCAAAGCGCTGGGTGTAAACGCCGTGGCTTTGCAGGCGGATCTGCTGGATTTTGAGGCCGTAGAGGCGCTCGTGCCCCGGGCCGCCGAGGCGCTGGGCAAGCCGCTCACCGTGCTGGTCAACAACGCCTCGATTTTCGAGTATGACACCTTGGCCACCGCCACGGCGGAAAGCTGGACGCGGCATGTGGATTCCAACCTGCGGGCAGCGGTGTTCCTCACCCAGGCGTTTGCCGCGCAAGCGCCCGCAACGAGGAGCGACGGTGAGCCGCTGGCCATGGCCAACGTCATCAACATGATCGACCAGCGGGTGCGTAAACCCACACCGGAATTCATGACCTACAGCATCGCCAAGGCCGGCCTCTGGGCCTTCACCAGGACCGCCGCACAGGCGCTGGCCCCGCAAATTCGGGTCAACGGCATCGGCCCGGGGCCGACCTTGCAAGGCGCCCGCCAAACTGAAGAACACTTCGCAACCCAGCGAAAAGCCACGATTTTAGAGCGCGGTTCCAGCCCCGAAGAGATTTGCCGCGCGCTGGATTTCATCCTCGAATCGCCCGGTTTTACCGGCCAGCTTTTGTGCATGGATGGTGGCCAGCACCTGGCCTGGCAAACGCCGGATATTCTTGGCCCGGAGTGAGTTGTCCACTCTTGGGCAACCTGTTCACGAAGTGGTAAATTTTCCGTAATGGAATCAAGGATTTACCGCGTTACAAAATAAATACCCTTATTTTTCAATGCCTTAAAAATTTGCCTAATTTTTGCGCAAAGCGATTAAATACGCAAAAAATAAGGGGAATTGTGCGGGAGAGCCCAGTTGCCCACAGAGTTATCCACAGGAATCGTGGATGCCTTTTCTCTTGATTTTCGCGCTTCAAAGGTGCATCGCCCCGAAGAATCACCTATGTTCGCCCCATGAGCCACAATCAGCCCAAAACCGAGTTTGAGGAGGACGGCGCGCCGAAAAGCGCGCTCAGGGGCCATGAGGTGATCAAGAGCTACCTCAAGCAGCTTGACACCTCGCCGGGGGTTTACCGGATGCTGGATGCCTCGGGTGGCGTGCTTTATGTGGGCAAGGCGCGGCAGTTGCGCAACCGGGTGGCCAGCTATGCGCGCCCCACCGGCCATTCGGCCCGCATTGGCCGGATGATTGCCGCCACCGCCAGCATGATGTTCCTGACCACGCGCACCGAAACCGAGGCGTTGCTGCTAGAGCAAAACCTGATCAAGCAGCTCAAGCCGCGCTACAATGTGCTGCTGCGCGACGATAAATCCTTCCCCAGCATTCTGGTGACGACCGAACACCCCTTTCCGCAGATCAAAAAGCATCGCGGGGCGCGCAAGCAAAAGGGCAAATATTTCGGGCCGTTTGCCTCGAATGCGGCGGTGAACCGGACCTTGGCGCAGTTGGAGCGGGTGTTCCTGTTGCGCAACTGTTCGGATGCGGATTTCGAGGGCCGCACGCGGGCCTGTCTGCAATACCAGATCAAGCGCTGTTCGGGGCCCTGCGTGGGGCATATCTCGGCAGAGGATTACCGCGCGCTGGTGCAGGAGGGGCTCGCCTTTCTGAGCGGCAAATCCAGCGACATCCAGCAGCGGTTGGCGGCGGAGATGCAGGCGGCCAGCGACGCGCTGGAATACGAGCGCGCGGGCGCGATTCGCGACCGGCTGGCCGCCATGGCGCAGGTGCAGGTTTCCCAGGGGGTTAATCCGGCGGGGGTATCGCAGGCGGATGTGATCGCCCTGCACCAGGAGGGCGGGCAGGCCTGTGTGCAGGTGTTTTTCATTAGGGCCAACCAGAATTGGGGCAACCGCGCCTATTACCCGCGCACCGGTGGCTCGGCGGATGCGGCGGAAATTCTTGAGGCATTTATGGTGCAGTTTTATGACAACAAACCCCCGCCGCCGCTGATTTTGCTTTCTGAGGGTGTGGAGCGGCCCGACATGCTGGAGGAAGCCTTCACCGCCAAAGCGGGGCGCAAGGTGGTGCTTTTGGTGCCGCAACGGGGCGAGAAAAAGGCGCTGGTGGAGAATGCGCTGCGCAATGCGCGGGAGGCGCTGGGGCGCAAGCTCGCCGAGAGCGCCTCGCAAGCGCGGTTGCTGGAGGGGCTGGCCAGGGCGTTTCACTTGCCCGCCCCGCCCAAGCGCATCGAGGTTTACGACAACTCCCACATTCAGGGGGCCTATGCGGTGGGGGCGATGGTGGTGGCGGGGCCGGAGGGCTGGGTGAAATCGGCCTATCGGAAGTTCAACATCAAGGGCGATGACCTCACCCCCGGGGATGATTTCGGCATGATGAAAGAGGTGCTGCGGCGGCGCTTCCGCCGCTTGGTCAAGGAAGACCCGGACCGCTCCAAAGACCTGTGGCCGGACCTGTTGCTGATCGACGGCGGCGCGGGGCAGGTGAGCGCCGTGCAGTCGGTCATGGATAAGCTGGGGGTGTGCGGGGTGCCGGTGGTCGGTGTCGCCAAGGGGGTGGACCGCGACGCGGGCAAGGAGGAATTCCACGTCTCCGGCCAGCGCCCCTTCGCGCTGCCGCACCGCGACCCGGTGCTTTACTTCGTGCAGCGCCTGCGCGACGAGGCCCACCGCTTTGCCATTGGCACCCACCGCGCCCGGCGCAGCAAGGCGATAGGGGCCACGCCGCTTGATGATGTGCCCGGCGTCGGCGCGGCCCGCAAGAGGGCGCTATTGGCCCATTTCGGCTCTGCCAAGGCGGCCTCCCGCGCTGATCTCGCCGATTTGAAGGCGGTGGACGGAATTTCTGATAAAATGGCCGAAACCATCTATTCATATTTCCATGAAAATGGTTAAGGTGGGCAAAACAAGAGGATACCCCGTGAACATTCCCAATATCCTGACCATTTTCCGCCTGCTCGCCGCCCCTGCCGTGGGGCTGGTCTATGTTTACCTGCCCTCGCCCTATGCCGACTGGATCGCCATTGCACTGTTTGTGTCGGCGGCGATGACCGATTATCTGGACGGCTACCTTGCCCGCAAATGGGGGCAGGTGACGAACCTTGGCCGGATGCTGGATCCGATAGCCGACAAGGCGATGGTGCTGGTGGCGCTGCTGGTGATCGCGGTGCGTGGCCCCTATATCGGGCTTGACCTGCTCACCCCGATCATTCTGATCACCTTCCGCGAGGTGTTCGTGTCCGGCCTGCGGGAGTTTCTGGGCGACAAAGCGGGGCGGCTGAGGGTCACGGGGCTGGCCAAGTGGAAAACCGCCAGCCAGATGTTGGCCATCACGGTGATTTTCGCCTCCTTCCTGTTCGGGCACTATTACTGGGCGTTTTCTTCGGGCATGTCCGACGAGATTGTCGTGGGAATCATGAAGGGCGATATTGAGGATCTCTACGGCCTGCGCTGGATTATTCCCGGGGTGGACTGGACGACATATATAGGCGCATGGCTGCTATGGATCGCCGCCGGCCTGACGCTAATCACGGGTTTGGATTATTTCCGTAAGGCCCTGCCAATTTTGAAGGAAATCTGATGCAGGTTTTATATTTTGCCTGGCTGCGGGAGCGCGTCGGGCTGCCAAGGGAAGAGGTGGAAACCAGCGCCGCCACGGTGGCGGAACTTGTGGAAGAGCTAAAGGCGCGGGGCGAGCGCTACGCCGTGGCCTTCAAGGACATGGCGGCAGTGCGGGTGGCGGTGGATCAGGAGCTGACCGAGCTTGGCGCCTCGATTAAAGGCGCCCGCGAAGTGGCGTTTTTCCCGCCGATGACAGGGGGCTGAGGTGAGCGTTTCGGTGCAGGCGGAGGATTTTGACGTGGGCGCGGAAATGGCCGCGCTGACCTCTGGCCGTGCCGACATCGGCGCGCTGGTCAGCTTTACCGGGCTGGTGCGGGAGATGGCGGGGGGCAATGAGATGGTGCTGGAGCACTACCCGGGCATGACAGAAAAAGCGCTGGAGGCAATCGAGGCCGAGGCGCGGGGGCGCTGGGAGCTGCAAGACTGCCGGATTATTCATCGCTATGGGCCGCTGGAGGCCGGCGCGCAGATCGTGTTCGTGCTCACGGCCTCGCCGCACCGGCAGGCAGCGTTCGAGGCGGCAGAATTCATCATGGATTTCCTGAAATCCCGCGCGCCG
The DNA here is from genome assembly GCA_026995265.1 of Paracoccaceae bacterium. GTDB lineage: Bacteria > Pseudomonadota > Alphaproteobacteria > Rhodobacterales > Rhodobacteraceae > UBA3077. The sequence goes on along the minus strand of JALWPC010000238.1, from coordinate 1,519 downwards.
TTCTGGAAAAAGGAAGCTGGCGGCGGCTGGGTCGATGCGCGCGAAGCGGATGAAGCGGCGCTGGGCCGCTGGTGCTGAAGCTTAGATTATACCTGGGAATCACCCCCCCAATACTGACCACATGCGCTAAATTCGCAGCGCGGCGCGGGTGCGACCTCGCCAAGCAACGCAACACTTGACGCGCCGCCCGCCGAGCCGAAGGCGAGGCGTGGTCCGGTGCTTTAGCACCGGAGACCCTAAGGGGGGCTCTGAACAATGGGGCCTTGCGCGGGCAATTTGATGCGCAGAATTTGGCCCCTATCAAGCTTTGCCTTTTTTAGCAAATATGAAAGATCAGCCCTGGGGTGTTTTTGCAATTAAAGAAAAATATATTTGGCTTAATATTAAACCACAATATAATATATTGATAGTAAACATGTAATGCTGTTTTACGGTGTCTATTATCCTAGGATAATAGACACTCGAAAGCAGATCATTCAAGACTGCGATTTGAATATTGTTGCATGCTTAACGTGTATCTGGGTGAGATGTAGTCTTGTGAAACATAGCCCGGATTTAGCGAAGTCACGCGGTCCGGCTTTATTCAGAGCTTCCTTGGGTAGCCGACTCCATTGCCGTAATTTCCAAGAGGTTTATCTGGCCTTTCAGCATGTGGCGCAACACCCGGCAAAGGACTGTTTTGTGCGCTATCCAATTAGGGTATGATGATACATGCCCCTGTAGACATGTCATATATGACATGTCTACAGGGGCATGTCTTTGCGTGTTCATACATCGCCAAAACTGGGCCAACAAAGCCTTACGCAATGAAGCGGAGGCTCTCTTTATGGTTCAAAGTAGGGGTAAGGGGCTACCAGATACGCACCCATTTTGGGTTCAAATTCGAGTCACCTTTTAGCAACCCCAAGCCTCGCTTAAAACTGCAACATGTTGCCCTCCGCTCCGGTTTTTGCTGCGCAAAAATCCTCGCGTTTGGGCGGTGGCCTCGCTAACGCTCGGTGCGGCGCGTCCGCCATTGCGCGTGTTGCGAGGGCATTTCCGCGCCGCGCTGCAACATCTGTGCTTGTGGCGGGCGCGTCTACGGGGTGCGCTGGCCCGCTTGCGCAAGCGGGTCGGGCCTCGTAAAAGAGGGAGCGCAAACAGAGGCTTGAGATGAAACCACCTGAAAATGATGATGGCCGTGTGGCCGATGCTGCTGCCCAGAACTGGGTGGATGCCTATGCGCCTGCCTATACGCGGCCCTATCTGCGCCTGAGTCGGTTTGACCGCCCCATCGGCACATGGCTGCTGTTGCTGCCGTGCTTCTGGGGGCTTGGCCTTGCGGTGGCGGGGGACCCTGCGGGGGGCTCATTGTTTGACCTCTGGATTGCGCTGGGCTGTATCATCGGGGCTTTCCTGATGCGCGGGGCGGGTTGCACCTGGAACGATATAACCGACCGTGATATTGATGCCCAGGTGGCCCGCACCCGCTCGCGCCCGCTGCCCTCCGGGCAGGTGAGTGTGAAGAAGGCGCTGGTAT